>NZ_JBNFXP010000010.1:0-122205 GCF_052877535.1 Vibrio sp. PNB23_22_6
ATCTATTATCAGCGCACTATTTAATTTCGGAATATCTCCTTAGTGATATCAAACTCGGTCTGTAGATTCTGAATCACGTTCGTCCCTCACTGTTCAGAATGACAGTTACTTTAACGCGCTCTCAACCGAGAAGGTTCGTCATTCTAGCGAGCTCAAGCGAGACTAAGAATCTAACCTCAGCAAGCTCCCCAACCAAATAGAGCCATCTCACTACCGCACAATCGGATAGTAAATTCTGAATCACCTTCGTCCCTCACGGTTCAGAATGACAAGTATCTTCCTTATAACTCAAAGACAACGATTGCGCATAATCCGTAATCCAAAACATTAGGCCCTAGGATCCTAGGACCTTTCTTTTACCCTCAAACCTTTCTTTCCCCATCCATAGCGCTATTTTTCGTTTCTTGCTAAAATTCCTGAGAAAATTTTAATCTATGGTGGAAGTCTTATGATCATCGTAACTGGTGGTGCTGGCATGATCGGCAGCAACATTGTTAAAGCGCTAAATGAAGCAGGTATTAACGATATTCTGGTTGTCGACAACCTAAAAAATGGCAAGAAGTTTAAAAACTTAGTTGATCTTGATATCACTGATTACATGGATCGTGACGACTTCCTTACCCAAATCATGGCTGGTGATGACTTTGGTCCTATCGAAGCGGTGTTCCATGAAGGTGCTTGCTCAGCAACCACAGAGTGGGACGGCAAATACATGATGCTGAACAACTATGAGTACTCAAAAGAGCTGCTTCACTACTGTTTAGATCGTGAAATTCCGTTCCTATACGCTTCATCTGCTGCGACTTACGGTGAAACCGATACGTTTGTTGAAGAGCGTGAATACGAAGGGGCACTCAACGTATATGGTTACTCAAAACAGCAGTTTGATAACTACGTACGTCGCCTAAGCCAAGATGCAGAAGAGCACGGTGAGAAACTGTCACAAATTACTGGTTTCCGTTACTTTAACGTCTACGGCCCACGTGAAGATCACAAAGGCAGCATGGCATCGGTAGCATTCCACCTGAACAACCAAATCAACGCTGGTGAGAACCCAAAACTGTTTGCAGGTAGCGAAACATTCAAACGTGATTTCGTCTACGTTGGCGATGTCGCTAAAGTAAATCTTTGGTTCCTAGAAAACGGCGTTTCTGGCATCTTTAACTGTGGCACTGGCCGAGCAGAATCCTTTGAAGAAGTGGCAAAAGCGGTGATCACCCATCACGGCAAAGGCGAAATCCAAACCATCCCATTCCCAGACCACCTTAAAGGCGCGTACCAAGAGTTCACACAAGCCGATCTGACGAAGCTTCGTGCTGCAGGCTGTGACGTAGAATTTAAGACGGTTGCAGAAGGCGTTGCTGAGTATCTTGCGATTCAAAATAGCTAAATCCCGTCAAGGCGACGGTTTGAATGACTGTCGCCTTTACTCTAAGGTGATAGCCTGTATCATTCCTAACTATCCGCGTTTCACTCATTTCGCTTCCATACAGAATACAGATAGGTACTTGAGACCCCATGACCAATCAACGTGATGATTTCGATCCTAAAGCTTATAACCCTGAATTTGAACGCCATTTTTTAGCGCCAAAGTATTGGGGTACTTGGTTAGGCGTAGTGGCATCGATTCCGTTAGCGCTGTTACCGTTGAAACTGCAGCAATGGTTGGCAAAAGTTATTGCGAAAAAGCTAGCAAAATCTCATAAAGGTCCTGCGCACCGTGCAAGGGTCAACTTTGAATTGTGCTTCCCTGAAAAAACCTTTCAAGAACGTGAAGCCCTTATTGAGAAGACCCTTTATACTGCAGCCCTATTCTTTTTCCGCTTTAGTTTACTCAGCTTACGTTCTCCAACGTGGTTGCAGCAACGTTGTCAGATCCGTGGCCTTGATATTTTGCAACAACACATCGACAACAATGAAAACGTCATCCTAATGGTGCCCCATTCTTGGGCAATCGACATTCCTGCAATTTTGCTGGCTTCGATGGGCATGCCCGTCTCTGCAATGGCAAAAAAACAGAAAAATGAAGTGGCTGACTGGTTGATGCACAAACAGCGTGTGCAATACGGTGGCCGCGTCTATGAGCGCTCCGGTGGTATCAAACCATTTTTGAAATCCATTCGAGATGGCTACATCGGTTACTATCTGCCCGACCAAGATCACGGCCCAGAGCACAGTGTGTTTGTCGACTTTTTCGCGACAAGAAAAGCAACGCTGCCGGGGCTAGGTAAAATAGCTAAGTTATCACGCGCGAAAGTGTTACCTATGTTCGCTTCAATGAATACCGAAGATGGGTCATTTGATATTGAGATCCTACCTGCATTTGAGCTAGACCAAGGCGAAGAGCAAGACGCTCGCACGTGTAATCAAGCCATTGAGTATTTTGTAGGAACTAAGCCTGAACAATACATGTGGGTACTACAACTGTTGCACTCTCAAGAAGATGGTAGTAACTATTACAATTTGTTTAAACCAATATATAAAAGTGATTGGAAAGTGTAGTGAAAGTATTTGTCGTGAGCTTGGCTCGATCGTTCGATCGCCGAGAACGTATTGAAAAAAAATTAAAACAAGAAAATATCGAGTTTGAATTTTTTGATGCCATCGATGGCTCTGTGGACGGATTTTTACATTCAGAAAAATGCCGCCCAACAATAACTCAACAACGTAAGGGCTATCAGCTCAAAACAAGTGAAATTGCTTGCTTCTCAAGCCATTATGAATTGTGGATGCGCTGCGTTAATCTTGATGAGCCTATCGTTATTTTAGAGGATAACGTGGATCCTATTGAAGGGTTGAAAACCATCCTTCAAAGCACTTTCCCTCTAACAAAAAAATATGACTACATTAAACTTTCTGCGACTCAAAAACGTAAATTTACCCCAATTGTCGCTATCGACAGTGAGCATTTTTTAGGTGGCTACTCTGGTGGAACCCGTGGCACAACGGCCTACATTGTGACTCCGACTGCTGCCACTAAATTTATCAAGCATGCTCAAGAGTTTATTGAACCTGTAGATGACTACATGGAAAAGCCATGGCGTCATAACGTCCAAACCTATAGCGTCGCTCCGGATTTATTCACAAGAGCACAGATAGCTTCGACAATTGGTAGCAAACGAAAAGATAAGTCAAAAATGACGTTAGCTAACAAGATTTACGCAGAATTTTTTAGAACCTACGAATCTGTTCTTAAATTTTTGTACTGGAAGAATAAAGCATGAAAATACTCATTATCGGCCCTTCCTGGGTTGGCGATATGGTGATGTCACAATCACTCTACATCGTATTAAAGCAACTTCATCCAGAAAGCCAAATTGATGTGATTGCCCCTAGTTGGTGTAAACCCATTCTTGAGCGAATGCCAGAAATTAACCAAGCTATTGAAATGCCAATTGGGCATGGTGAATTCAACTTGCTTGGCCGTAGAGAAATCGGTAAATCGCTACGCGAGAAGCAATACGATCACGCCTACATTCTGCCAAAGTCCGCAAAGTCCGCACTGATACCTTGGTTTGCGAACATTCCACTTCGAACTGGCTGGAAAGGCGAAATGCGCTATGGCCTGCTCAACGACATTCGTCCGAACATGAAATCTTTCCAATTCATGGTTGAGCGCTATGTGGCGTTGGCTTATTCGCAAACGGAGATGATCGAT
The DNA here is from genome assembly GCF_052877535.1 of Vibrio sp. PNB23_22_6. Classification (NCBI taxonomy): domain Bacteria; kingdom Pseudomonadati; phylum Pseudomonadota; class Gammaproteobacteria; order Vibrionales; family Vibrionaceae; genus Vibrio; species Vibrio sp. PNB23_22_6. The sequence continues at coordinate 3,659 of NZ_JBNFXP010000010.1, forward strand.
TCTTCTTCTTTAGGTGGTCTAGAGACCCTGCCTCGCCCAAGTCTGTTTATTGATAAAAAAGAACAACGCGCCACTATCGATAAGTTTAAGCTAGACCAAGAATCCCCGATTGTTGGTTTGTGCCCAGGTGCTGAGTTTGGTCCTGCGAAAAAATGGCCAGAAGTGCACTATGCAGAAGTCGCATCGGCTATGGCAAATGAAGGAAAGCAAGTGTGGCTATTCGGCTCTCAAAAAGATCTTGAGACCTGCAACAATATTAAGAATCTAGTACCTACAGAGCTTCAGCAAAAAATTCATGTTCTTGCAGGACAAACTAGCCTGATTGAAGCCGTTGATCTGCTTGCTGCATGCAAAACGGTTGTCGCAAATGACTCTGGTTTGATGCACGTAGCTGCCGCGGTAGGTTGTAATGTTGTTGCTGTCTACGGTTCAACATCGCCAAAATACACACCGCCACTGGCAGAAAAAGTCGAGATTGTTCATACCGACATTGACTGCCGTCCATGCTTTAAACGCGAGTGTCAGTTTAAACACTTGAAGTGTTTGACGGAGTTATCGCCTGAGCAAGTTCTTAACAGTATCCAAAAACTTGAAGCGATTACCGTCAGCCCATGTTAATTCGTATTATCTATACATTACTGTTAGCACTTGCCTCGCCGATCTTGTTGTTTGGTTTGTACAAAAGCAAACCAAACAAGCCCAAGTTTGGTAAACGCTGGAAAGAGCACTTTGGCTTTACGCCGAAGTTAGAATCGATTGAGCGACCAATTTGGATTCATGCAGTCTCGGTCGGTGAGAGTATTGCGGCAATACCTCTGATCAAAGCCTTGAAAAAGCAAAAACCAGAGCAACCGATTCTCGTCACGACGACGACAAGTACTGGCGCAGAACAAATTGCCAAATTAGGCGATTTAGTTGAGCATCGATATATGCCTATAGACTTCGCTTTTGCAGTTAAAGGCTTTCTTAAAGCAACAAAACCAAAGCAAATGTTGATTATAGAAACTGAGCTTTGGCCAAATACACTCAACGCTGTTCACAAAGCCAATATTCCGATTAACGTGGTTAATGCTCGCCTTTCTGAAAAGTCATGTAATAACTACGCTAAAGTGCAGCCCCTGTTTAACCTTTTAATTCCTTGTATCAATAAAGTGCTGTGTCAAGCACAGTCAGATGCCGAGCGCTTCGAGCGTTTAGGCGTCGAAAAGAGCAAACTTTTTGTTACTGGCTCGATTAAGTTTGATATTCAGATCTCGGACGAAGTAAAAGAAAAAGGTAAAGCGCTTCGCACTGAACTTGGCCACGACCGCCCAGTTTGGATTGCCGCAAGCACCCACAAAGGCGAAGATGAGCAGGTACTGGAAGCTCACAAACAAATCTTAGAGTCTCAACCGAATGCGCTTCTAATCCTTGTGCCTCGGCATCCAGAACGATTCGACAACGTATTTGAGCTTTGCCAAAAGCAAGGGTTCGACACCATTCGTCGCACAAGCCAATCAATGGTGACAGAATCAAATCAGGTTTACCTTGGGGATACCATGGGTGAGATGTTGGTCTTGATGGGGGCTGCTGATATCTGCTTTATGGGCGGTAGCTTAGTTGGTGATAAGGTTGGTGGACATAATATAATAGAGCCATTAGCACTATGTATTCCTGTTCTGTCGGGACCAAGTTACTATAACTTCCAAGAAATAGTAGATACCTATATTGAACAAGGTTTTGTTACCATAGTTCAAAAGGAAACGTTGGAAACAGAAGTACTTCGTCTTTTAAATCGACAGACCAATACTTCACTTTCAGCAATAAAAATAACAAACTCACCGATACAAGCTACGATATATCATTTAATTCAAAGAGAGCAGTAGAATGTTATTAAAAAGAATTGAGCATTTTTTGAAGAACCTTGCTCTTGTAAAAAAATTGAGATCTAAGCGTAAGAAAACAAAAAAGAACAACGCACTCCCTAAAAATCAGGCGCACCTAGCAGATGAGGTACTCTGCTTAGTTAGGGATATAGAGCCTAATATCTATCCGATGTTCGGTACACTATTGTCTATCTATAGAGATTCTGAGTTTAAGTTTGCTGATGATTTTGATTTCGCAGTCAATGATAAGTCTTTGTTTAGTCATGATTTGATAGACAAGTTCGAAAGTCATGGTGCTAAACTTACATCAATTTCAACTGTAAACAATCACCTTGATATTGTTGAACTATCTTTTAATTTCAAAGGTGCAAAGGTTGACTTATTCTACATTGATAACGATGACAATTACTCAATACATCGCTGCCCAAACTTTAGAACAAACAAAAGCAAACCTAAAAAATTATTTAAAGGCGGTCTAAAATTTAATATTTACGAATCATACTTTGAAGTTAAGTACCCTAAAATAGCACTTAAAATAGATAAAAACTTTAATATTTCCATACCAAATGATCCTGTCTCAATTTTTGAGCGCCATTACGGCTTAGATTGGGCAACCCCTAAACTAACCAACTTTATAGATTTTAAATATTACACATTTATAGAGTTCGAGTCATCAACCATATCAGGTAGTAGCAAAAACCTAAAACGCTACTTTAAAAAGGCTATGTTGGAGAGCTAAAAATTGAAAAGAATTATTACATATGGAACATATGATTTATTTCATGCTGGGCATGTTCGCTTATTTAAACGATTAAAAGAAGAGAACTGCTTTCTCATCGTAGGGGTATCTACGGATAAATTTAATGAAGAGAAAGGTAAAAAGTCTATTTTTTCTTACGAAGAGAGAAAAACCATTGTTGAAGCTTGTAAATATGTTGATTTAGTGATTCCAGAATCAAACTGGGAGCAAAAGAGAAATGATGTAATTCAACATAACATCGATGTCTTCGCTATGGGGGATGACTGGCAAGGTAAGTTTGATGACCTCTCAGAACTATGTGAAGTTAAGTATTTGAGTAGAACACAAAACATTTCTACTACTGACGTCAGAAAAGCTATTATTTCTAACAAGCTATCCCACATTGATGATGTCATAGAAGTAATGGAAGAAACCGCAAATCTCATAAAAAACTTGCGCCAATCCTTAAAATAACTAGGCGAGAGGTCACCTAGGACGATCTCTCATTTCCTAAACAAATACTTTTGACTTGTATATAGCTTACCCCAAAATCCCATATGCTTAGATTTCAAATATGATAATTTTTTAGGCTTTTTTCAACTGTATTCCCCCCAATGAATAACATAGTTATCACTACATGGAATATGCTCTTTTCTTTTCCCTTTATATTCATGAAAACAATCAATTGGCAGAATGTTAATACCTTGATAATTTTCTTCTAAAACAAATTTGCTCATTATCTTTGGCAAGAGCACTCAACCTATTACCTAGCCAAACAGCATGAATTTTCTCAATAACCATCTCTTACTCTCTCTAAGATATACTTAACCTTGCCGCTCAATTTGCAAAAAATCAGTGTCTTTCCAATGGATTTTCTTATTTAATAATTCTTTTTGAAAAGACCGCTTTAACCTATTTAAGTTACTTTGCTTCCAATCACCAGAAGCTTCCTGGCGACACTTATCAAAATCGATGATCCACACTTTATCTTGGTCATCAATTAGAATGTTATGGATGTTTAAATCCGTGTGGTTAACGTTCGCCTTATGCATCTTGGCAATCTCTTGCCCTACTTTCTGATACATAGCACTTGGCAATGGCTTTTCTTGCAAGATACTGACCAAGTCTCTGGCATTGGGGATCCTTTCGCTCAACAAATCCGCTTGGTAGGTAGGACCCGATTTAACCGCTCTTGCGGCAATTGGCCGCGGTACATTAACACCAGCATCAATTAGACGTTGAAGTAAACGGAACTCTTGCGCACTGCGCGTTTGTTCCCATCCCGCAAACCAATAGTGATCGTTAACGAGTTTGCCAAACAAGCCACCTCGACGATAATGACGCAACGCCGCCTGCATACCATCAATTTGTATACCCTCGACTTGCATACCCTCGAGTTGCACAAACCACGTGGTTCCTCGGCCCTTAGCGCTCCCCACGACTCGGTTTTGAGATTGCCAATAATTAGCATCAAAAATCGCCGGTGTTGGGTCGCTAATCCATTCATCGTCAAACCAAATGACGCTGTTATCATTTTGATAAATTGTAATCACATTGATCCTCAACGTCTTGACTTAACGCAGGTAAATACCACCAAGAATATACAACCAGGTAAACGCAGCAAAACCTAAGGTCACCATAACGGCTGCAGAACCGATATCTTTCGCTCGTCCGCTGAGTTCGTGATGCTCAGTGCCTATTCTATCAACAACCGCTTCTATCGCCGAGTTGATAAGTTCCACAATCAATACCAAAACCACCACTCCGAGCATCAAAATTCGCTCAACGATAGTCACATCGAAAAAAAACACTAAGCCAATCGCAATCGCTAACAACACCAGTTCTTGCCTAATTGCCGCTTCATGTTTAAATGCCGCTTTTAACCCTTTCCAGGAATAACCTGTGGCCTTAATGATTCGTGTTAAACCGGTATTACCTGGCTTACCTGAAGTTTGAGAATGATGTGATTGCGTCTTTGACATTGCGATTATGCCCGTCACTGCTAAGTATAGAAGCGATGTATTTTACATTTATTGGGGATGTCTGCATAATTTAGCTGCATCTATTTACTCGATCAGACAATAACTATGCTCACTTCTCCCCCATCTTCGCTCTGTATATTGCGTTTATCTGCCATTGGTGATGTTTGTAACACCATCGCTACTGTGCAGGCGATCCAAAAACAATGGCCTGAGGCTCACATTACGTGGATCACAGGAAAGCTAGAGGCTCAGCTACTCAAAGCCATTGACGGCATCGAAGTCATTGTCTTTGATAAGAAAGCTGGTTTAAACGGCTATAAGGCGTTATGGCAGCAATTGAAAGGTCGTGAGTTTGATGCCTTGTTACACATGCAATATGCCATTCGAGCAAGCTTGGCAACATTAGGCATCAAAGCCAAATACAAACTTGGTTTTTCCTCTGATCGCAGCCAAGATTTTCAAACGTTGTTTACCAATGTCAAAGTACCTTCACCCACATCGCTCCATGTTGCCGATGGCTTAATGGCATTCGCACATCAAATTGGGGTCCCTAAGTCTGAGCTGACTTGGTCACTTTCTTATTCAGAGCAAGACAAAACGTGGGCAATGCAAGAGCTCGGCACGAATAAACCCAACTTACTTCTTGTTCCTGGCGCAAGTAAAGCATACAAAAACTGGAACGCTGATGGCTACGTTGACGTCATCAATCACGCACGTGAAAAAGGGTGGAATGTCATCCTTGCAGGCAGTCCAGCGAAAGTAGAAGTCGACTTAGCCGATGACATTCAGAGCAAGCTCGGCAAACCCTGCTTAAACTTGGTTGGAAAGAGTTCAATCTTGCAGATGTTAGCCCTCATCGATGAGGTGGAAATGGTGATAGCACCAGATACTGGTCCAGCACACATGGCGAGTGCGATGAATACACCGATTATTGGTTTATATGCGCACCATAACCCCGTTCGTGTCGGCCCATATCACTATTTGAAGTATGCGGTATCGGTATACGAAGAAGCGATTTTTGCTGAAACAGGTAAAACAAGCCAAGAGTTAAACTGGCGCACGCGAGCCAAAGATGAAAAAGCAATGGATCGAATCTCGAGTGAAAGCGTCATCAACATGTTTGATCAAGTCGTAGAAGATTTGTACCCACAATACCAATAAACCTTATCTGTATAGATTGCCTAAAAAGGAAAACACCTTGTCTAAACCCACTTTAGCCGTTGCCTTAATCGTAAAAAATGAAGAGAAGCACCTCAAAGCTTGCTTAGATACCGTAAAAGATTGGGTCGATGAAATTGTTATTTTGGACTCAGGTAGTACTGACCGCACCGAAGAGATTGCACGTCAGTACACAGACAAGTTTTATACCAACCTAAACTGGCCGGGGTTTGGTAAGCAGCGCCAACTGGCTCAAAACTATGTCGCATCGGATTTTGTACTTTGGTTAGATGCGGATGAGCAGGTCACTCCCGAACTAAAAGAGAACATCTTAAAAGCGGTATCAGAAGATGCGCCAAATACCTTGTATAAGGTAAATCGTCTTAGTGCTGCCTTTGGTAAGTTTATCTACCATTCAGGCTGGTCTCCAGATTGGATTGTCCGTTTATATCGCACTCGTTACACACAATACAATGATGCTCTCGTGCATGAAAAAGTAGAAGATAAAGGCTTTGCAACCAAAAAGCTTGATGGGCGTTTACATCACCATACCTATGAAAACTTGCATCACTGTGTAGAAAAAAACACAAAATATGCAAAAGCATGGGCTGATCAACGTGAAGGAAAGAAAAGTGTCAACATGGCAGATGTCATCATTCACTCGTTAGGTGCTTTTTTAAGAGTCTATATCTTTAAGAAAGGTTTTCTAGATGGAAAGTACGGATTTATTTTAGCTGGCTTAAGTTCATATTACACTTTCATAAAATACGCCGACTTATACATTAGGAATAGCACTAAGATTAAATAAAAAGGTGGTATTCATATACCCAAGTCCAAAAAGAGCTTGGGTATAGTTCATTGTTTTACAAAAATTAATTTATCTGATTAATTTTCGCACTGATTAGATAAAGTAAAGTACTTATCTGCCACCATGATAGAGATTAAGCGTTCACGCTTATCATTTTTAAATTGCTCAACCCATTGGTGTGCATTTCCAATAATGGCTAATGCCTCTGCTTCGTTCTCTAGATAATAGTTCATCTTTTCCGGCAAATCTGAATAGTCATCATTCACTTCCACATAATGAACGCCCGCTTGGAGTTTCCCCTCCATAAACCATGTTTCATATTTTGGTTTAGACATGATAACCAACGAGTTTGAAGACATTGCCCACTTCAAGTTAGTCGCAACATCATTGCCTTCAATACACAGTAAAAACTTATACTGAAGCTGTTCCTCTATACTCATAAAGCCTTTTTCCCAAGGCTGCCCCTCAACAGGACGAGTCTGACCAATGTTGCATTGCGGATGATCGTAAAAAGCATGAATCACTTTAGTGCGGTGCGGTTGAAAACCAACGCCACGCCATGCCACCATGTTTTTCTTGTTTTGATAACGAACGGGATCATCAATAAATTTAAAATGACGGATCTGATTAAGCTTTAAAACAACGGAGTTTTGGTTTTGTCCCGCTATTGGTCGACTCTTAATAAAACTTGGCACATTGGGTATGTGGGTAACATCACCATTAATATAGTTAAAAGCGAAGCGAGAGGGAAAGTAACGCATCACTTGGCGTATATCAAAAAAGTAAGTCCACCCTTTTGTCTTTTTAAACCCGCTGATTGTCGCGTAGCTTTGTTCGTTACTGTCCACCTGAAACGGGGCGCTACATTTATTGTAGTAATTCACTCGATCTAGACAGTTCGCTCTTTCAGATTCCGTCAGTGTCGACAGCAACCGCTTAGCTTGTGCTCTATAGATAAAACGAGGAATAAGAGTAGATAAAGCATTAGATAGATAATACGGGAATTTACTGTCTTTCATTCACTTTTATCTCAATAGCGTTGGCCACTGCATCCGGGACAAATTGCTTAATATCCCCCCCATGAATGGCCACTTCACGAACAATCGTTGAAGAAAGAAATGCAAACTCTTCTTCCGGCGTTAAAAATACGCTTTCAAGGCCTGGCAGTAACTTCCGATACATATTGGTTAAACCAAACTCATATTCAAAATCAACGGTCGTTCTCAGCCCTCGAATTAAGACATTAGCTTTTTCCGCTCTCGCAAAATCAACTAATAATCCAGAAAAACCTTTTACCGTTACGCCTGGAAGATGAGCAACCACCTCTTCCATCAGTGTTACTCGCTCTTCCAATGTGAACATCGTATTTTTTGATGGACTCGCTGCGACGCCGATAACGACTTCATCAAACAATTCATGAGTGCGTTCAATCAAATTTAGGTGCCCGTTAGTCACTGGGTCAAAAGTTCCTGGATATATCACTTTCATTCGTTTTACTCAGTGTTTTTTTACGTTTTCAAAGCTGGCAAAGCGCTTTTTGCTCAGATTAGTCACGATATAGCGTTGATAGGCATCTCTAAAAAAAGAGGTTATATAGGTAAAAGTACTTTGCTTTCTAGAGCTTAAATTACTGTCAAACGTGCCATTTTTACTGCCTTGAAACACCACAGGGGGATCCATCCAATACGTGTTATAGTTCAAAATATCACGCATATGTGTTTGAAATGCATCGATAGGTAAGCCAGTTTGATTAGACTCAAAAAAGGCTACGATTTTCTTCGCTACATCCAAATGAATGACATATCCACCACAACGTTTTGTATGCGATGCTAGATAGCACAACTTTCCTTTTTCTTTGATTTTCAAAGGAACAGAACGATTACTATGCTCGATATTGACAATAAAGTTCACTTCATCACGCATTTCACATTCGACGAGTTTTAACTTATCTACAGCATCACTTGCCAGAAAAGCATCGTCCTCTAGGACAAGAGCGACCTCTATATTCCTTTTAACGATTTCCTCATAAACCAATATATGTTTATACGCGCAAGAAAGCTCAGGTAAGTTGTCATTTCCTTTGAAATACTTCGTTTTCACTTCTGGCGTGAGATCTTTGATATCGCCACGCAGCATATATTCGAAGTGAACAATCCCTCTCTCAGGAAGGTGCTTATCAATATGTTGTCTACGTTCTTCGTAGCCTTCACTAACATGAATAACAAATACGTGATCTAGAAAACTGGTCATTGGAGCTATATCTCAAAGAGGGTTAATGCTGACACAAAGGACAAAGGAAAGTATTTCTTTGCCCAATTTTTAGGGTTTCAATAATCGTACCACACTCTGGACAAGGTTCGCCTGCTTTACCATAAACTTGAAGTTCTTGAGCAAAGTACCCCGGCTTTCCATCCGCTTGAGCAAAATCTTTAAGTGTGGTCCCACCTTGTTGAATAGCAATTTCTAACGTGGCCTTAATGTTCTCGACCAAAAGTTGCCATTCTTTCCTAGTCAGCTTACCTGCTGGACGCGTTGGATGAATGCGGGACTTAAACAGAGACTCATTGGCATAGATATTACCTACCCCCACAACGATTTTGTTGTCCATGATGAACTGCTTAACCGCTACACGCTTGTCTTTCGCCTTCTCCACCACATAATCTGCGCTGAACTCATCGGTCAGAGGCTCAGGTCCCATATGCTCTAACACCGCGTGAGATTCATTTGGCGCGCACCAAAGCCATGCCCCAAAGCGACGCGGATCGTTGTAACGTAGGATTTTGCCATTCGTCAGTTTGAGATCCACATGATCGTGCTTTGCTGCTGGGAAGTCTGCATCCAACACACGAAGCGATCCCGACATGCCCAAATGAACAATCGCCGTGCCTTGCTCAGTTTCAATCAGCAAATACTTAGCTCGACGGCGAATATGGCGGATAACCTGTCCTTCTAATTGCTTTAACTCTTGGGGGATCTCCCAACGCAACTTAGGGGTACGGAACACAAAGGCCTTGATCGTTTGCCCAACCAGATGTGGGCTGATGCCCATACGGCTGACTTCAACTTCTGGTAACTCTGGCATAGGTTTTTCCTCTAAGACGTTTACTTGGGCATGATGTAATTACCATCGACAGAGATGGCAATCCATTTATCTTGCCAATTACGAAACAGCCAAAAGTCATCCATTCGAAAGAAAGTGACACGCTGCGGTTCATCTAACCCCTGGTACCAAATCTCGATGCTTTCAGGTGCGGTCAGCCTTGGCTTAAGATGACTATATTGCTCAGGGGTAAGTTCAGTCCCTTCCAAAGATTGCCAACGAGTGATGATCTCTTGTACGGGAATATTGGCTTTAATGTTCGATTGCCATTGACCGTTTTGCTTTTCCATCTCCCAGCCACTGAAGTACAGCGCACTCACTTCGTAATCTGAGCGCAGAAGATTAGGATAAGGATCCGCATCCTCAGTAAGTAGATAAGTTTTGATCCAAGTCGGCGCATTTAAGATCACCATGAAGGCGATAATGCCCAAGATAAGAATGTTGTTCCAACGACGGCGACGAGCCGGACTAATGCGCATAGTGGTTCCTAATCTCATGTGATTAGAGACAAACTATCAAAGCTCATCCATCTTGACTAGAACATCCGTATGCAAACGTGGTGAAGGTAGGGAGGAAGTGATGGGACAAATTTCAGATAATAAAAAACCCAACTCGAGAGTTGGGTTTTTCAAATCGTCAAAGAGACAAAACCAATTACTTGATTTTAGCTTCTTTGTACATAACGTGCTGGCGTACAACTGGATCAAATTTCTTGATCTCAAATTTGCCTGGCATGTTACGCTTGTTCTTATCAGTTGTGTAGAAGTGGCCTGTACCTGCTGAAGATACTAGACGGATTTTCTCACGAACGCCTTTCTTTGCCATTGCCTATTTCCTCTTAAACGTTTTCGCCACGTGCACGGATATCTGCAAGAACGGTATCAATACCTTTCTTGTCGATGATGCGCATACCTTTTGCAGTAAGGCGTAGTTTAACAAAACGTTTTTCGCTCTCTACCCAGAAACGATGAGTTTGTAGGTTCGGCAGAAAACGACGCTTAGTAGCATTTCGTGCGTGTGAACGGTTGTTACCCGTTACTGGACGCTTACCAGTTACTTGGCATACTCGTGACATGAATGTCTTCTCCAAAATCGTTTCAGCTCGATATCAACCTTGGTGGCCGAACCTCTCTATTTCTCGAAAAGAAGTTTGAGGTTAAGAACCGCTATGGAAAATCCATACAAGGCTATCAAAGGTCGCGCATTATACTAACTTGATATGCATTGCTCAAGACCCGAACAGATCCTTTTTACAGGTTTTCGTGATCTTTTTTTAAACAGCGGGTTTTTCTAGCAGTTCAAGCTGAATTCAGTTAAAAATTTAGTGGCGAGGATGATAGCAGATTTTTAGCAACTAACAACCTAAAAAATGCACAGTTATATCCACCCTCTTTCTGCGAAAGAAACACTTTCTCCATCACCAATGACAAAATGGTCCAAAACACGAATATCCACCAATGCTAATGCATCAATTAAACGGCGCGTAATTCGTCGATCCGCTTGACTCGGCTCTGCCACTCCGGATGGATGATTGTGTGCTAGAATCAAAGCTGCCGCGTTATGGTGTAGAGCGCGCTTAACCACTTCTCTCGGATAAACTGACGCCGTATCCAGCGTACCTTCAAATAGGATCTCATCTTTTATTACTCGATGCTGGTTATCTAGGAAAAGAATGTAAAACGCCTCTCTTTGGCGATCTCTTAAAATAGAAGAGAGATATAATTTGGTCTGCTCAGGGTTGGTTAATGCATCCCCCCGCTTTAACGTTTCAGCAAGATAGCGCTGCGCCATCTCAAGAACAGCCTGTAATTGCACATATTTAGCCTGCCCCAAGCCTTTGTGTTGGCAAAAGGATTTTTCAGACGCAGAAAACAACTGCCTAAGCGTCCCAAAGTCTTGAATGAGGAAATCAGCCAGCTCGATGACGTTCATACCTTGTGTACCTGTGCGCAAGAATATCGCCAGTAGCTCGGCATCGGTCAGGGCTTGTGGTCCTCGCTGGAGTAACTTCTCTCTCGGCATAGAGTCATTAGGTAGGGCTTTAAGGGGCATCAGGCTTCTCACTCAATAAATGAATCCCTATTCCACAAAACACCCAATAAAAGTCGAGTATCAATGTCGCTTTCTTAGCTCCCAACGGCGTTTCTATGTAATTGTGTGGATCATCAAGAGGTAGGAATTTCGATCAAATTAGCCCGAACGCTAGGCAAATCTTTTTGCCTCTGCGAGAAATAAAAATTGTAAGCATTCGTCACACTTTGTTTGATGTAGATGCATGTCCCATCCGATTTGCGCAGGCGATAAGCGTTTGAGTTGTGCTAGAATCCTCGCCAGAAAAATTGGAGAGCTCACATGCAAACACTAGCAGGAAAGAAAATTCTACTCGGCATCAGTGGCGGTATTGCCGCATATAAATGTGCGGAGCTAACCCGTCGCCTCATAGAAAGAGGGGCGCAAGTTCAAGTTGTGATGACAAAGGCGGCGAAAGAGTTCATTACGCCTTTAACCATGCAAGCCGTTTCTGGTCGCCCGGTCTCTGACAGCTTGTTAGATCCAGCGGCAGAAGCGTCAATGGGCCACATTGAATTAGCGAAATGGGCCGATTTGGTTCTTCTTGCTCCAGCAACAGCCGATTTGATTGCTCGCATATCTGCGGGTATGGGCAACGATTTGCTCAGTACGTTAGTACTGGCAACCGATTCGCCAGTCGCGGTGTCTCCTGCCATGAACCAACAGATGTATCGCAATGTGGCTACTCAAGAGAACATCGCGACATTAACACGCCGTGGTATGCACATTTGGGGACCTGCTGCAGGTGAACAAGCGTGTGGTGACGTGGGGCCTGGCCGAATGTTAGAACCGATGCAACTAGTGCACTTGTGTGAGCAGTTTTTCCTGCCAAAAGTGCTGGCTGGTCAATCTATTTTGATCACGGCAGGTCCAACGCGTGAGGCGCTCGATCCGGTGCGTTACATCACCAACCACAGCTCGGGCAAGATGGGGTATGCGTTGGCGAATGCGGCAACGCAAATGGGAGCGAAAGTCACCCTCGTTAGCGGCCCTGTTAACTTGAACACGCCAACAGGCGTAGAGCGCATTAACGTGTCTAGTGCACAAGAGATGCACGACGCGGTCATGGCGCACGCCGCCACTCACGATGCTTTCATCAGCTGTGCGGCGGTTGCAGACTATCGTCCAGAAGAAGTGGCCACTCAAAAGCTGAAGAAAACCGATGACAGTGATCAAATGACCATCACCATGGTGAAAAACCCTGACATTGTGGCGGCGGTAGCGGCAATGCCAAAGCAGCGCCCGTTTACGGTAGGCTTTGCTGCTGAGACCAATGACGTCGAAACCTATGCTCGCGGTAAGCTTTTGAAAAAGAACCTCGACATGATTTGTGCTAATGATGTCTCAGTTACCGGTCAAGGTTTCAACAGTAATGACAACGCGATTACGCTGTTTTGGCCACAAGGTGAACTTGCACTCACTCTTGAATCAAAAGAAGCATTAAGCTTCAAGATCCTAGAAAAAATGCACACCCTCATGCACGCACAGAAGTAATCGCCGTTCCATTTTTATCAAAATTTGACCAAAAATTGCGATAAACATGACAACTGAGGGTGTTAAAGCTCCCATTCCACCCTCCGTAGTCTAGTTTGATGCCAAATAGCATCTTATAATTCCCCCCCCGCCCAACTTTGTATTTTGTAAGGAAGTAATTAATGGCCGGCAGTAGAAAATCCAATCGTCGTGAAGAGATCTTGCAAGCATTAGCACAAATGCTTGAATCAACGGAAGGCGCTTCACGCATTACTACGGCAAAACTGGCAAAGCAGGTCGGCGTATCGGAAGCCGCGCTTTATCGTCATTTCCCAAGCAAAGCACGCATGTTTGAAGGCTTAATCGAATTTATTGAAGAAGCGCTCATGACACGCATCAACCGCATTCTGGATGATGAAAAAGATACCCTTGAGCGCATCCGTATGGTGATCCATCTGATTTTGGCATTCTCAGAGCGTAACCCTGGCCTGACACGCATCCTGTCTGGTCATGCTTTAATGTTTGAAAACGAGCGCCTACGTGAGCGTATCAACCAACTGTTTGAACGCATTGAAACTCAATTGCGCCAGATCTTGCGTGAACGTAAGATCCGAGAAGGCAAATCTTTCCCAGTTGAAGAACGTATCTTAGCCGCTCAAATTCTTGGACAAGTTGAAGGTAGCCTAAACCGCTTTGTCCGCAGTGACTTTAAATATCAGCCAACTGCGAACTTTGACGAGTACTGGGCACTTCTCAGTGCACAAATAAAGTAGAGATTATGAGTAAAGAAAAATACACGCAACCCGAGTTTTCTCTTTCCCTTCTCCACCCTCGTAACTGGGGTGTTTGGCTCGGGTTTGGCCTTTTGGCCATCGTGGTCAACCTCCTCCCTTATCGCTTGCTATTACCACTCGGCCGTACGTTCGGCCATTTGGGTATGCGTTACGGCAAAAAGCGAGTTCATATCGCCACACGTAACCTTGAATTGGCTTTCCCTGACAAAACCGCAGAAGAGATTCAGCATATCGTTGAAGAAAACTTCAAAAACACCGGTATGGCACTCATTGAAACCGGCATCACATGGTTCTGGCCAACATGGCGCTTCAAAACGTTGTTGGTCGAGAAAGACCTTATGGCGGTACGTGAAAAAGCGGCGGAAGGCAAAGGGGTACTGCTTTGCTGCGTGCACGCTCTGAATTTAGAAATCACTGCACGTGCTTTTGCGGTGCTTGGTGTCGCTGGCTATGGCGCATATCGTCCACACAACAACCCAGCCTACAACTTTATTCAATACTGGGGCCGCACCCACGATGGCAATAAGCTGATTGATCGTAAAGATGTGAAGCAGATGATTCGCGTCCTTCGCAGTGGTGAGCGCTTGTTTTACCTACCAGACCACGACTATGGACGTAACAAATCGGTCTTCGTGCCTTTCTTCGCGGTAGAAGATGCGTGCACCACGACCGGAACTAGCATTCTGGCTTACACGTCTAAGTGCGCCATCATCCCTGGATCGGGCTTTCGCAATGATGACGGAAAGTACGAGATCATTGCTGATAAATGCATTGACGCAAATTACCCGAAAAAAGACGAAGTGGCAGCCGCTGCTTACATGAACAAGTACGTGGAAGAGGTGATACTGCGCGCGCCGGCACAATGGATGTGGCTACACAAGCGTTATAAGACCATGGCCGATGAAAGTGCACCAAAAGGGATTCGATATAAATGAGCAGCATAGGTCCTAGGTTGTAGGTTGTAGGCCTAGGATCCTAGGTGAAGCGCACTAGAAATTTGTGCATTTCATTGCTTCTTGAGAAAGCCATTTGAATACCGAATACGGAGCGCTTCGCGTACGGAATACTGAAGGCTTCACCTAAATCAAAGCCGTCATTCCAGCGAGTCCAAGCGAGACTAGGAATCTAATATCAACAAGCGCGTGGTCAAAACGCCCACGTCAACCATTGAGCGTTCGACTAGTAGATCCTGAATCACGTTCGTCCCTCACGGTTCAGAATGACAAGTATTTTCCTTATCACTCAAAGACAGCGATTGTGCGTAATCCGTAATCCAATATTTTAGGTCCTAGATCCTAGGACCTATCTTTTGAACCTAGGACCTACCTTTTCCTTAAATCCCGTATTCCGCGCGGTATGCTTTCACCGCATCAAGGTGCTCTGTTGCGTCACCTTTCTCTTCTAGGTACGTGATCAAATCAGAGAGACTTACGATAGAAATCACCGCACAACCAAAGTCGCGCTCCACTTCTTGAATCGCTGATAGCGCACCTTTGCCTTTCTCTTGACGGTCGATAGCAACCAACACACCAGCAAGGTCTGCACCGTTTGCTTGGATGATTTCCATCGACTCACGAATCGCTGTGCCCGCCGTGATTACGTCATCCACCAGCATGATACGCCCCTCTAGCGCTGAGCCTACAAGGTTACCACCTTCACCGTGATCTTTTGCTTCTTTACGGTTGAAGCAGTAAGGCGTGTCGATGTCGTGGTGGTCTGCCAGTGCTACTGCTGTGGTTGTCGCAATTGGAATGCCTTTGTACGCAGGGCCAAATAGCACATCAAACTCGATGCCAGAGTCTGCTAATGCAGCTGCGTAAAAACGGCCAAGGCGAGCAAGGTCTCGGCCTGTATTGAAAAGACCAGCGTTAAAGAAGTACGGGCTCTTACGGCCTGATTTCAAAGTAAACTCACCAAACTTAAGAACTTGTTTCTCAAGTGCAAACTCAATAAATTCACGCTGGTATGCTTTCATTATTTTCTCTCAATTTTCCGTGTGGGTATTATCTTTTTCTAAATCCTAGGTCCGAGGACCTAGCAATATGTAAAAAAATAGCTTCCTTTGTGGGGAAGCTATCTAAAAATTAATGGGCTAACGCCGCCTTCTGCGCTGCGACGATTTCGCTGATGCCGATTTTAGCCGACTCGAGCAAGGCCATCAGCTGTTCTTGACTGAACGGTTCACCTTCTGCGGTGCCTTGAACTTCAATCATCTTGCCTTCTTCCGTCATAACCACGTTCATGTCGGTGTCTGCAGCTGAATCTTCTACGTATTCAAGGTCACATAGCACTTCGTCACCGAGCAAACCAACCGAAACCGCTGCAACATGGCCTTTCATTGGGTTTGCTTTTAGCTTGCCGCTATCAATTAGGTGCTGAAATGCATCGGCCAGTGCAACGCTTGCGCCACTAATAGATGCCGTACGTGTACCACCATCGGCTTGGATTACGTCACAGTCAACCGTGATCATAAACTCACCCATTGCCTTTAGATCCACAACAGCACGTAGGCTGCGCGCGATAAGGCGTTGGATTTCCATCGTACGACCACCTTGCTTACCGTTCGCCGCTTCACGACGAGTGCGTGAGTGAGTCGCACGCGGTAGCATGCCGTATTCTGCCGTTACCCAGCCTTTACCTTGGCCTTTTAGCCAGCGAGGCACAGATTCTTCTACGGTCGCATTACACAAAACTTTTGTGTTGCCGAACTCAACCAACACTGAACCTTCAGCGTAAGCAGTGTAGTTACGAGTAATTTTGATTGGGCGAACTTGGTCCGCCTTGCGATCGTTTGGACGCATGGGCATCTACCTTTAACAATGGGAAGAAGACGATTTGATTGGGCGTAGATTATAGCGGAATCGTTTAAATAAAGCTATTGGGTTACAGATTGACGAAGCCTCCCTCATCTTGCTGTGCTACTATTGCGGAGTAATTTTCAGCAAAATTAAAGACAGGAAAATTCGATGATTTACAGTATGACAGCGTATGCACGCAAAGAAGTAAAAGGCGATTGGGGCTCAGCAGTGTGGGAAATCCGCAGTGTTAACCAGCGTTACCTAGAAACCTACTTTCGTATGCCAGAGCAATTCCGCGCTCTAGAGCCCGTTTTGCGCGAGCGTTTCCGTAAGCGTCTAGCTCGCGGTAAAGTAGAGTGCAGCCTGCGCTTTGAAGCCAACCCAGCGGCAAAAGCAGAACTCAGCATCAACGAGACGTTAGCCAAGCAAGTGATCAAAGCCGCTGAGCAAGTCATGCACATGACTGGTGAACTCAGCCGCATTAACCCATTCCAAGTTATGCAATGGCCAGGCGTGATGGAAACCCCTGAGCAAGACATGGATACGGTCAACAAAGCCCTCTTAGGCGCGTTTGATGAAGCCATCAACGAGTTCATTGAAGCGCGTGGTCGTGAAGGCGACAACATGAAAGCGTTGATCGAACAACGTCTAGAAGCGATCACGGCAGAAGTCGTGAAAGTGCGTGCTCGCATGCCTGAAATCCTAGAATGGCAGCGTGAGCGCCTGTTCTCTAAGTTTGAAGATGCAAAAGTTGAACTGGACCCATCTCGCGTAGAACAAGAACTGATTCTGTTAGCCCAGAAATCGGACGTAGCAGAAGAGCTCGACCGCTTGGATTCTCACGTGAAAGAAACCACCAACATTCTGAAGAACGGAGGCTCAGTAGGCCGCCGTCTCGATTTCATGATGCAAGAGTTCAACCGAGAATCCAACACACTGGCGTCGAAATCAATCAGCACCGACATCACGGCTTCTGGCGTGGAACTCAAGGTTCTGATCGAACAGATGCGTGAACAGATCCAGAACATCGAATAAGGTTTATGTGAGTTTTTTCTCGTTCACAAATGCACACTAAGCCCCTAATTAAAGGGGCTTTTTGCCTTTTCTAGTAATCTATTCTTGTTATCTACTATTTGCTAATCTTCTGCCAAATAATAACACCAGTGGTGGCAATATCTGTCTAGTGCAATTTGGGGCGTGGCTGCAATATGATCAGCACCATGATGCCAAGAACGACAGCAAGTAAAATCGAACCAAAGCGAACTAAATCATCCGATATCGCGCTGATGCTCGTCGACGTCAAACCATAAAACACCAGAACCACATAACTCGAATACAGCAGCTGAATCGAATTGTAGCTCGCCCTCTTTTCCATGGCATGAATCCCCATAAACAGTGCACTCACAATCGCCGCCCCCAATATCCCCAACAAATTGGTCTGCAGCACGCTCATGATTAATGGTGGGATCGCATACAACACACTGGCATAAGTCACCAGTAAGCGCCTTAAACCATAGTCGTGACCAATGACAGGGTCAGGATCTTTGATCACTAATGCAACAACAATGGTGATGATCGTACTCTGCTCGAGATCCAACGTCATTGTCACGTACAGGGTAATCAAAACCATCAACGCTTTAACAAACACCTGCCATTCATCATTATGCATCGGCTGAGTTTGAGAGGGGCTGAGTGACGGCGCTAATGGCTCCCCATGAGGGAAGACAAAATAAGCCAAATACGCAACGAAGCCAGCAATACCAATGTTACTCAACAAGGCAAGAGGGATTTCACTGACATCTACGCCCTTTTGTTGGGTAAACACCGCAATCATGGCCGTAGATACAACCAGCAAAATCGCCAACACATCCTGTGGATTTTTTTTCGCGCGCGCCATGCACCAATAAAACACGCCAAACAAGGCAAGGTAATAGACTTGAGGGTAATCCGAAAGCAGCTGACTGAGCAGTGCCTGGCTCCAAGCGGTGACAAACAGAACAACGCCCATGATGATGACCATCACTAACGGCGGCGGTTCATGCGTCGTCGTTAAAAACACAGCGCACATAGCAGGAGCAAGCAAAGGCAAATCGGTGCCAAATACGTACTGCCAAAACAGCAGCAGTATGGGGAATATGGCCACTCTTAATAATGGATTCGCACTACTACGATACATAACTTAGATAACTCCAAGCCCAAATCCAAACATCAAGCAGGCGCTCACCTAGGTAACTTTCATCGGGGTAAAACGCCACAACCGCACGCCCACTGTAGCGAAGGGTAAGCTCGCTAGGTAGATCAACAAATTCAATATTAACCGGAAAGCGTTGCGCTTTAACACTACCGGTCGGAGAGTCAAACATACCACTCGCGTTATTCACCGTTAGGCTGCCATTACCACTGCTCCCCCAGCCAATCGACGTCACTTTTCCCTTAAAGACTTCACCTGGGTACGAATCAAAAACAATTTTCACCGGATCTTCTGCTTTGAGGTGCATGAGGGAGTTTTCTCTGACCATGGCCGTCAGCCAAAAACCATTACTACTCACAAACGTCAGCAACGGTTGTCCTGCTGCGGCGTAATCACCAACACTCACATCCATATTTGTGATCACCCCTTCGCCAGGGGCTTTTAACTCGGTATGGCTCAGGTCTAGCAACGCTTGCTCTTGCTTATTGAGTGCCGCCTGTATTTCTGGGTTCTTGATGTCACGAGGCCCAAACTCTTGCTTGGCTTTGTCCAATGCGGAAACCGCCTGATCCAAATTGGCTTGAGCCGACTGGAGGTCCGCTAAGCTGTCATCCATAGCGGCTTGGCTGATCGTGCCTTTTTCCACTAACACACGATTGCGCGCCACGTGACGCTTAACATTGTTCAACTTAACGCGCGCCGCGACTTCATTCGCTTTCGCGACATTAATCGCAGCGGAATCAGCTTGATACGATTGCCCGGCCTGTAGCAATGCCAATTTGGTTGCTTTGACGGCTAACTCAAAGGGTTGCTTGTCAATGGTCAGCAGTGGCTGCCCAAAGGTCACACTGGCGTTATTACGGATGTTAACCGCAGCAATCGGTCCTGACACTTCTGGAGCAATGCGTATTACATTAGTATTCACTCGCGCATGTTCCGTCATCGGTGTAACTCTGTCGGCCCAAAGGGTGTAAAGCCAGAGTAATAAAACGCCCAAAAAAATAATATAGGTGACCGAACGGGCTTTTTGTGTGGAACTGACCTCTCCTTTCTTTAATTCCGTCGAATGTTCATCTGTCATTAATTGGGAGCCTTATGTTCTTCAATGAGTTCAATGACGCTGACCTTTTTATACAACAAACTATTTTTTGTTCTGACTTCGAGAATCAGTGTGATGAAGAAAGCAAACATCCCAACCATCACCGCTGCGATATAGGCCGAAACCATGACTTTGCCAATGTACTGTGTCCACAACAAGGCGAGTACCGTCAACCAGCCAAACAAAGCCGCAGCATGCTTCAACGCAATAGGCACTAAATCCGCCCAAAACGATGACGCCATTTGGGGCAATGCTTCTGGGTAAGCTTTGCCTAAATGGCAGAGAAATAATTTCGATGTGATGAGAGAGAGAATAATGCCTAAGCCAAAAGTCAAGGTGATCGCTTCTCCCCATACCGTTATCTGCTCATGGCGAACCAGATTGATCGAGACAGGCACGACACCCATCGGTTCAAAGTGCATGTACGCGATGTACCCATTGATCAGACCATTTATGATTCCCACAACTAATGAGTCTTGGACTCGGACTTGTAGACCCAACATAAATTCCCATCTTAAACTGGTTAGATAAAAAGAGAGCGACCGCAGAGTCAGCACAGCACACTTCGAAAACCAACAAAAGTAGGGCGGATCTTACCGTCACGTTCGTAGCTTTTTTGTTGTATTGCGCTACATTAACAACTATAGCCTTTTGTAATTAGAATGCTAATTATTGCCTTTGCACAAAAATGACACACTTTGACGGGAGACAGCATGAAAAAAATACTCATGACCGCTATCGGTATGGTCCTTCTATCGAGTCCAACGTTCGCTTCTGACGACACTATCGCCAAAGAAAGCGTCCTCACGACAGACCAAGGGGGATTTGATGGCCCCAAAGAAAATGACACATTAAATACCGTTGAAGATGTGATGAATGCAGAATGGCTCACCGATGGGATGACGGTGACCATTATTGGACATATCACCGTGTCTTTAGGCAATGAACAATATACCTTTGCCGATGATACAGGGAGCATGACCATAAAAATCGGCCCTTATGTTTGGGACGAACAAAAAGTAACGCCAAAAGACAAGGTTCAAATCGTAGGTAAAATTGCCAAGAATGACAGCAGCAGTGCGGTGATTGCTGACTCACTTAAAATCCTCTCCAAGTAGCCGATAATCACACCTAGCGCTTCAATAAAAAAACCAGTCACATCATGACTGGTTTTTTCAATAAAATTATTCGTCTTTTTCGGCGGTTTGATGATCGATATACGGCCAATAATGATGACCAACTCGAATAACCAAGGTTGCAGCAGCCAGAATAAATGCCGCTAAAGACAGCCAGACAATCATCACTGAGTCGAGTTCTTTCATACCAAGGGTGATGTAGCGAGCAATCGCCATAATGGCAATATACATAGGGTAACGAACTGGGATCTTACCATTCATCACAAACTGTCCGACCATGGCGAGCACTTCGAGATAGATGAACATTAATAAGATATCCTCAAGTAACACTCGCTTTTGCACATATATGTGGACAAACTCTTCGGCCATCGCCCACACCGTCGCCATCGTGATGGCAACCAAAAGCACGGCTTCAAGCACATGAAAGATTTTCAGAAAGGGGCGACTGAATGATTGAGGTAAATGGGACGGCATTGCGAACTATCCAAACAAATCAAAGGAATAAATTGGAGTGTAGCACGCTAATTTCAATATCCAATATCTAGAAAAAAGTGAAAATAAAAAACGCCCCATCCTGTGGAGCGCTTCCTTTTTATCTGGCTTTCCGTCCTACTTGAGTCGTGGCATTACGCCACTTGCTGCTTTTTTTCTGCCAAGCGCTTTTTCTTGCGGTACTTGGGATGCGTAATCGGAATCGCCGAAAGTAGCGTCTTGGTATAATCATTTTGCGGATTAGCGTAAATTTCTTTCGCACTGCCCGCTTCCACCACTTTACCAAAGTACATCACTGCGACTTTATCAGAGACGTGTTTCACCACCGATAAATCATGTGAAATAAAGATGATCGCTAGGTTCATCTCTTGCTGCAGTTGCAGCAACAAGTTCAGGATCTGAGCCTGAACCGATACATCCAATGCCGATACCGACTCATCACAAATCAGTAACTTAGGCTTAAGTGCAATCGCACGAGCGATACCAATACGCTGACGCTGGCCACCTGAGAATTCATGTGGATAACGGTTGACTGCGGTTTCTGGTAAACCGACCTTCACCAGTACCTCTTTCACCCATTGCTTCCGTTCTGCAGGGGTGCCAATCTTATGAATAATGTACGGCTCTTCCAAAATCATACCAATGGTGTGACGTTGGTTGAGGGATTCCATCGGATCCTGAAAAACAATCTGCATGTCTTTACGCAATGAACGCATTTCTTTGACAGACAGCTTAGTGATGTCTTTACCTTCAAAGAAAATCTTACCTGCGGTTGGCTCGTACAGTTTTAGAATGGTACGACCTAAGGTACTTTTGCCACAGCCCGATTCGCCCACTAAGCCAAGAGTCTCCCCCTCACCTACTGACAGTGACACACCATCTACCGCTTTAATGGTGTAGCCTTTCTTAAACAGTCCTTTACCAGATACAAAGTGCTGCTTAAGATTTTCAATTCTTAATACTTCTTTTGCCATAACATCCTCTTTTATGACTTGTTCACTTTGCACCAGTTAGCTCGCAAACATACTGGCGTCAATCGGCTTAATGTCGATCATCTGCTTAGGTTCGTTATCCAAACTTGGCATCAAACCCATCAAACGTTTGGTGTATGGGTGCTGAGGATTATCAAACAACTCGAAAATCTCGGCTTTTTCCACAATACGACCTCCATACATCACCGCCACGTCATCACACACTTCAGCAACCACGCCAAGGTCATGGGTGATAAAAATCATCGCCATACCCGTCTCTTCTTGCAGTTCGTTCATGAGTTCAAGGATAGACGCCTGCACGGTAACATCCAGTGCCGTGGTTGGCTCGTCACAGATCAAAATGTCTGGTTTACAAGCCAGTGCCATCGCAATCATCACACGCTGACGCATGCCGCCAGACAAGTTATGCGGATACTCATTCAAACGCTTCTCTGGCAGTGGGATTTTTACTTTCGCAAGCATTTCAACCGCATACGTTTCACGCGCCTTCTTATCCAGTTCAGGGCGGTGCAGTTCTAACACTTCACAAAGTTGACGACCGATAGTATGAACCGGGTTCAGTGCCGTCATCGGGTCTTGGAAGATGATAGAAATACGGTCACCACGCATGGCATACATTTCTTCTGCTGGCAGCTTGGCAAGATCAGTACCGCGGTAATTCACTTCACCATTAATGATCTTGCCGTACGGCTTTGGCAACAAGCCCATGATGGACATCGAGGTGACACTTTTACCACTGCCCGACTCACCGACTAAGCCTAGTGTACGCCCAGCGCGAACATCAAAGTTCACACCATGCAGTACTTTTACTGGGCCATCATCGGTTGTGAATTCAACCTCTAGGTCTTTCACTCTTAGGATTACTTCGTTTTCCATAACACATCCTTACAGCTTATAAGTGTCATCAACGACAACAACCGGTTCAAAGGTTTTACCCGACTTCATCGCTTTCTGGGTATCGTTCTTCACGTCTTTATCGATCCAGTAAGTACCATCGCCAATAATGCCACCACTGAACAACGCTTCTGTCATTCGATTCATTGGCTTCTCAGGTAGCTTCAACCAACGCCAGTGGCCGTAACGAACGTATGGCACCATGTAACCCGGGACAATCACGTGCGCGTCAATGATGTCGCGTTGGATTTCATGGCCTAGCTGAATCTTCTTATCCATGTCCATGTTGAAACGGTACTCAATGATCTTCTCATCAAGATCTGGCGTGCTGTAGTTTGTGAACGAGTTAGTTTGTGGCTTATTGGCGTTCACTGAGTGGAAGTACTCCCAATAGGTTGGGATCTCAGACGTACCCATATCTAGGAACGCTAAATCGTGCTTTTTCTCGCGTACGTATTTGAACATCGATGAACCATCGATCAATTTAAGTTCAATATCCAAACCAGCTAACTTCGCTTGCTCACGCACAAAGGCAATTCGTGGCGTATGCACAGGTGTTGCGTAGGTCAGCTCAAAGCTCAAACGCTGGCCTTTGTCATTGACACGGATACCATCGGAGCCAATCTTATCGAAACCTGCTGCTGCAAATGCTTCCGCCGCTTTTTCTGGGTCAAACTTTGGTGCTTTCGCATCTGGTAGTGTGTATTTACCGTGACCATAGCCTGTTGGGTTTGGCTTACGGCTGTAATCACCACGCATGATATTTTCGATCATGCCATCAAAGTCAATCGCGTAAGTGATGCCTTTACGAATGTTTAAGTCATCCAATAATGGCATTGCGGTATTCATCCAAACACCACCTGCACCTACAGGGTATTGGTTGTAGCCCCAAAACTTCTGAATATGGCCTTTTTGGTAAGGTTCCGTATTGGACTTGTCATGCCATAAACTTGGTAGCACCAAACCAAACGCGTCTAAACTGCCTTTCTCAAAGTGCTTTTTGGCGATATCGTTATCACGGATGACTGTGATACGGATTTTGTCGACGTTATAACGATTTTGGTAGTACTTGTTGGTGTAACCCCACCAATCATCACCTACGTGCTTAAAGGTGACGCTTTTGCCTTTTTTGATATCCGCTAAGTAGTAAGCACTTGTTGTTGGCTCACTCTTGAAGTTGTAATACCGAACGAAATCATCATGAATGCCGTCGCCGTTAGCGTCTTTCTTCGGATTCGCATAGAAATGAGCAGGGCGAGGACGCAGTGCGCCCATTCTTAACAACAGCTCTTCAGGATTAAGTTCTTTCGCGGCCTTCACAGCAAACGTGTGATCATCAAACTTAATGACATCGGCGACAGTTTTGTTGTAATAGTCGTTATACCAAGGCTCAAGAATGTCTTTCGAACGGTAGAACTTCAGCATAAAAACAAAATCGTCTGCCGTGACGGGCTTGCCATCAGACCATTTCGCTTCTGGGTTCAGTTTGAAATAAACCGTTTTGTTATCACCTGCTAGTGCCCACTCATTGGCAAGTTCAGGGATGAACTCTAAAGTGTCAGGGTGACGAACCACCAATCCTGGCGTCTCATCCAAGATAAAGGAACGCAACCCAGAGTTCGCATCTGGACCAACGCTACGTAGAGTCTGCGGAAAGCTCGACATGTAGGTACGGTAAGTCCCTCCACGCTTCGCTTCAGGCGAGCCATATTGCGGCTCATTCCAGTTGGTTTGCCAGTCTAACTCCGCCGGAGGCGTTGCCGACATCGCACCAAAACTCAGGGCGCTCAGCGTGGACGCTAATAGTATTCTTTTCATAAAACTTCCCTTTTTATGTTCTGTTCACGCTGTTCGCTTAAACATAGCGCGTGAATTTTTTCGGGTCGAATGCGGCACGGATTGCTTCACCGATGAAGGTTACCATCACTAAAACGAGAACAATGGAAGTCACAACAGAAGCAACGATCCATGGCGAGTCTAGGTTCGACTTACCTTGTTGCAGCAGTTCACCCCAACTTGGTGTGGGTGGCATCAAACCTAAGCCTAGGTAATCCAGTGCCGTCAGAGCAGTAATGTTTGCTGCAATGGTAAACGGGGCGAGCGTCACGATCATCACCATGGTGTTTGGCAGAATATGGTTAAACAGAATACGACCCGTTGATGCACCTAGCGCACGCGCGGCCATAACATATTCACGCGCGGATTCTTTGTAGGTCATGGTTCGCATGTACCAAGTCATCCCCATCCAACCAAACAGTACGTTGATAGCAACGAATAAGGTGAAGGTAGGTTGAACGATAGAAACCAAGATCATGATGACGTACAAGAATGGCACCATCGACCACACTTCGATCAGGCGCTGGACGAACAGGTCAAATTTGCCGCCCCAAAAGCCCATCGCACAGCCTACCGCCGTACCAATTGCGTAAGAGATCGCCATAGTAAGCAAAGCAAATCCCATTGCTGTACGAAAACCATAAACTAGGCGAGCTAAGATATCGCGACCGATCACATCAGTGCCTAAGTAGTGCTTGTTCTCTGCACTTGGCGCTGTTGGTGGAAAATCACCACTAAAATCTTGCTCGTACGGGTTCCAAGGCACAATAGGTAGAATAACGAAGTTGTCGCCGCCTTCCGCTTCAAATACTTTTTGCAGCTCTCGGTAGTCAGCTTCACTAGAAGCAGCCTGACCAAATTCAGAGCCTAGACGGACATCACTAACGACCGGAAAGTAAAAGCTCCCCTCGTACTTAACAACCAGCGCTTTACTGTTGATCAACAGTTCTGCAAACAGAGAAAGGATCAACATGGTGGATAAGATCAGAAACGACCAGTAACCACGCTTAATCTCTTTAAAGTTACGAAATTTCTTTTCAGTTAATGGGCTAACTTTAATCATATTACGCTCCAAACTTCACACGTGGGTCGACTAAAGCAACACAGATATCAGAAACGATATTACCGATAAGCAGCAATACCGCGTTGATTGCCACGATGCCCATTACTACAGGGTAGTCACGTTCCATGATGGACTCATAGCCCAACAAACCAATACCATCGATATTGAAAATCACTTCGATAAGGAATGCCCCCGTCATAAAGAACAGAAGCGAATTACCAAAGTGAGAAGCGATAGGAATCAAGCTATTGCGCAGCGCGTGTTTACGTACCGCTTTCTTAAACGGTAAGCCTTTAGCAATTGCAGTACGAATGTAATCTGACGACAAGTTTTCCATCAGGTTGTTCTTCATTGTCATGGTTAGGGTCGCAAAGTCACCAATCAAGTAACAGATCAGAGGCAGTACCGCATGCCACATCACGTCTTTTGCACGTTCAAAGAAGGTTTCATAGTCGTCAAAATCATCACCAACAAAGCCGCCCATAGGGAACCACTCTAAGTGATAGCTAAATAAGGTAATCAGTAAGACACCAACAACATAGCCCGGTAAAGCATAACCAACAAAGATAAGGATGGAAGAAGCTGAATCAAACACCGACCCGTGCTTAAGTGCTTTGTAGTAGCCCAGAGGGATGGAAATAAAATAACTAATAAAGAAGGTCATCCCACCATAAAAAAGTGACACGGGCAGACGCTCTGCAATCATATCGGATACGGGTTCGTAGTAACGCGTCGACTCACCGAGATCGAGCTGAACTAAACGGCTCAACCACTCAACATAAGCTTCAACGACAGGCTTATCCAAGCCATAAAACGCATTCAGCTCGGCAATTTGATCATCAGAAAGCGCGGTATTACCACCCGCAGAGGTCATGGCCGCAGCGCCATCCCCTTGAGCCTGCATCTGAGAAAGCATGCGCTCTACGGGGCCACCGGGTACAAAACGTGTGATAGCAAAGATAAGAATGGTTATCCCGAGAAACGTTGGAATGACCAACGCCAATCGGCGTAAAAAATACGACAGCATATACAACTTGCTCCTTGTCTACTGTGCATTATGAGTCGGCTTCAATCTGGAGATTTCCGAACCCAAATGGTGCTTCTCTATCCCGTAGTAACTAAAGCTGTTGAAACACACTCCCTGCGTTTCAATAACCAGTTTTTTACACTACTGCAATAATTCCAGGCTCATATTTATCTTGATTCTTGTGCAGCTTCAAGTAATTGAAGCTAAAACATGACAAATCCCCACCAGTGTCGAAAAACCGAAATATTTTTGTAAAAAATTATAAAAAACCACAAAATCAATTCATACAGAATATCAACCTGGTCAATCAAGAGCTCACAGGGCGCATAAAAACCCAATTATATCGCATAAAAAAACACCGCCCTAAAGTAACATTTGACGCCATAATACGAGTGAGCCCTTTTGTTACAATGGGTATCATATTCTGATACTCATCTACTCAAATACATTAACAATTCCACTATTCTATGAAACTCACCCCGCAGGATAATCCACTATTTCAACGGGAATTCAAAGAGCGATAAACCCAATGAAAATCCATAAGCGAGATAAGTCATTACTGCCGGCAAGAAACACAAAATACGGCATTTTGCCAACATAATACATCGACACTTAATCCACAAATAGATGATAACTCTACACATTTAGCTCACTTTGGTTTTTTACATCATTTTTACATTTCATCATCTCTTTTTACCACTGGTTTGACTTCCTTTTTCCATCTCAGGTATATATGACGTAAGCGTTAACGAAATATTAACGTCATAAAAAAGTCGGTAGGCAACCGACACAAGGAATTATAAGAAACGGAGCAACAAGGATGTCTAAAAACACAACCGCTTTGTCTGTTGCGATTAGTATTGCATTGGGAACAGCAGCAGTGGCCCCAATCGCGGCACAGGCAGAAGAGCAGCAAGTCGAAAAGCTGCAAAAAATGAAAGTGACAGGTTCGCGTCTAACGCGTGCATCTATGGAAGGAAGCAC
This sequence comes from Vibrio sp. PNB23_22_6, assembly GCF_052877535.1. Lineage (NCBI taxonomy): Bacteria > Pseudomonadati > Pseudomonadota > Gammaproteobacteria > Vibrionales > Vibrionaceae > Vibrio > Vibrio sp. PNB23_22_6. Next base: position 32,160 of record NZ_JBNFXP010000010.1, read on the forward strand.
GCCGGTAGCAGTTATTGGTCGTGCTGAAATCGAACGAGCTGGTGACATCTCTATCGCGGATGTACTACGTAAATCTTCATTCAACTCTTTTGGTTCATACAGTGAGAGTTCTGGTAGCTCATGGCAGAGCCAAGCGACCATGTCGCTACGCGGCTTAGGTGCATCTCGTACGTTGGTTCTGATCAACGGTAAACGCCTGCCTGGTTCAGCAACCATGGGTGGTGGTGCTGCTAACTTGAACGTCATTCCGGCGGCAATCGTTGAGCGTGTTGAAGTCATGGCCGACGGTGGTTCTGCTGTCTACGGTTCTGACGCGGTAGCTGGTGTGGTAAACGTTATTCTAAAAGACGAGTTTGAAGGCATCAACGTAACTGTCGGTGGCGGTATCCCATCTCAGGAAGGTGGTGATGAGAAAAACTTCTCTATCGTAACGGGTACATCTGGCGAGAAAGGTAATATCTACTTCTCGTTCGAGCATGATTCTAAAGATGAAATCTACCTGCGTGACCGTGATTACCTAAGCTCTAAAAACACAGATTCGGCAAACTACTTTGACATGTCTGGCGTGAGTATCTACGGCCGTAACGTTTACCATGAAAATAAATTCAAACCGATCGCTGGCTCATATGATCCAGCCACAAATAAATGTGATGGCAAAGGCTTTGTCGGCGTTACTGAGTTCTCAGGCTTAGGCCCAATATGTGGTTACGACTACACCTCAGAAATGGCCCAAACGGCGTCTCTTGAACGTAACACGGTTTTTGTTAACGGTAACATTTTCCTGACCGATACCACGACATTCAACGCGCAAATGCTATTGAGCCGTAACCAAAGTTTTGGTCGCTTTGCACCAGCAGGAGGTAAATTTGAAATCGATCCAACAACAGAAGGCGGTAAGGCATTTTTCGAAGAAAATGAGCTAGATAAGGATGCTGGCCCAGCAAGCATTTTCTACCGATTCACCGGTGTTGGCACTCGTGATACCACGGTTACTGACTTCCAAGCGGACATGAAAGCGGGTCTAGATGGTTCATTCTACACTGACAGCTTTGGTGAAGTAATTTGGGAAGCGGGTTACCACTTGAATTACTCAAACAGTAACGAGCGTGGTACGGGTTATGTACTAAAAACTCCAGCAGAAGCACTGGCAAACGCTGGTGAGTTTGTCGGTGGTGAGTTCAGTGCCGATGCAAATGCCGATCTCGCGGCAACAACGGCACGTGAATCTCAAATGGAAATGCACCAGTTCAATGGCGGTCTACAGTTCGACGTAGCAGAAGTCGGTGATATTACGATTCCTCTGTATGTCGGTGCTGAAATGACAACCTACGACTACTTTGACCAATACGATTCACAAAGTGAAGCAGGTAACATCATTGGTAGCGCAGGTAACTCTGCGGCAGGTGATCGCGAAACCTACGCATTCTTCGCAGAATCATTGGTAGCCTTCACTGATGAGCTCGAGATGAACGTCGCTGTACGTTATGACCACTACAGTGATTTTGGTAGTGCCGTTTCACCAAAAGCGTCTTTCCGTTACCAGCCGCTTGATAACCTTATGTTCCGTGCCGGTGCGGGCATGGGCTTCCGCGCACCATCTCTAGCAAACCTTTACGGTGCGGATAGCTTCTCTGCAGACAGCGCAAAAGACTACGTTTACTGTGAAGCGAACGGCATTTCTGACGCAGACTGTCGAGAAACTCAATACGACGTAACTCGTACTTCAAACGAAGACTTGGATGCAGAAACTTCAACATCATTTAACTTTGGTGTGAGCTACTCACCAGTTGAAGACCTTGACCTTACGGTGGACTACTACAACATCAGTATTGAAGACACCATCGTAATGAACACGCTACAGAGTATGATCGACCAAGAGCGTAGCAGCGGTCAATCAAACCCGAACATCACACGTGAAGGTGGCAGCGCAGGCAATATCACACACGCTATCGTGCCACTATCAAACATTGGTGACCTTAAAACATCAGGTCTCGATCTGAAAGTGAACTACCTGTACGACTTTGATGTGGCAACCGTTCGTTACGACTTCATGGGTTCTTATGTACTTGATTACAGCAGCCCAGAGTATGTCGATGGTCCAACAAACAACCAAGTTGGCCGTAACGGTCTTCCTGAGTACCGTTTCCAAACGGGTGTTGGCTTCAATGTGATGAGCGATCATGACATCTACGTATCTGCAGACTACATTGCGTCTCAAGCGCAAGATGTCGACAAGAATTACAACAAGACAGGTAAAATTCCAAGCCACACTACGTTCAACGTAGCCTACAACTACATGGCGCCTTGGGATGCAAAACTAACAGCAGGTGTACGTAACCTAACTGACGAAGACCCAGCGTTTGAATCAGACGGCGTTACTTACAACTCTGACCTATACAGTATTCAAGGCCGAGTTTTCTTCTTGAACTACTCTCAAAACTTTTAATTAAAAACTTTGGCGCAGGAGCTTTTCCTGCGCCCCTTTTCGACTGACTTTTTACACTGACAAGGATGCAACTATGACGTTAAAGGAATTTGGCGTAAGTGCAGTTACTGCCGCGATTTTATCAGTAAGTGGCGCAGCGTTTGCTGCCGACTCTGGTACGGTCGTCGCTAACCAAGCAAAAACCACGAAGTCTTCTCAGGCTTCACAGCAAAAAATCGACAACTATGCTGAAAGTGCTGAAAGCATGTTGGCCGAGTACAAGGGCCTTCTGCGTCAAATCGACAGCATGAAAGTTTATAATGAGCAGATCAATCGTATGGTTCAGTCTCAGCAGGGAGAGCTGGATTCACTGAACAACCAAATTGCTCAAATCGATCAAACCGCAACAGAGGTGGTGCCTCTCACACTGAAAATGATCGATGCTCTGGACGAGTTCGTGACTTTGGACCTTCCATTCCAAAAAGAAGAACGTAACAAACGTGTGGTAGAGCTCCGTGACCTAATGGATCGCGCTGATGTCACCACTTCAGAAAAGTTCCGTAAAGTAATGGAAGCCTACCAAATCGAAGAAGGCTTCTCTCGCTCGATTGAATCTTACAAAGCGAGCCTAGAGCGCAACGGCGAGACCGTGACTTACGACTTCCTACGCATTGGTCGTACGGCGCTACTATTCCAATCTCCGGATGGTGGTGAAACAGGTATGTGGAATCAACAGACCCGTCAATGGGAATCACTACCAGAAAGCTACCGTATCGCGGTACAGCAAGGCCTTCGCATCGCTAAGAAACAAGCGCCACCAGCCTTGATCAAACTGCCTGTATTTGCTGGGGAGGAATAAGACATGAAAGGATTCAAAACTCTAGCCGCTGGCGTACTAGCGAGCTTATTCATGATTTCAGGTGCACAAGCTGAAGCACCAAAAAACCTTTCTGAACTACTGAAAAACGTTAAGTCAGAAAGTATCGTTGAATCAAAAGAAAACAAAGAGCGTGAAGCGGCATTCAAACGCGATCGCGATCAACAAGCAGCGTTACTGCAGCAAGCTCGTGAAGAGTTAGCATCGCAGCAAGCATTAGGTGATCAACTAAAAACCACGTTTGATGAAAACGACAAGCAGTTGACTGAGCTAACCGAAACACTACGCGTTCGTTCTGGTACGCTAGGCGAAATGTTTGGTGTGGTTCGTCAGTACGCGGGTGAATTTAAAGGTCTGTTTGCTGCCTCTCAAAACGCAGTTCAATTCCCAGAGCGTAATGAACTGCTAGCGAAACTTGCCGAAAGTAAAGAACTCCCATCAACGCAAGAGCTTGAAGCGTTTTGGCACACAATCCTGCAACAAGTCGTGGCTTCAGGTGACACAACAACCACACCAGCAACCGTTGTATACGGTGAAGGTAAAGAAGCAGTACGTGACGTCACTCTAGTTGGTGAGTTCAACGCAATCGCAGATGGTAAATACGTCACTTACGTACCACAAACGGGTAAGTTCGAAGAGCTATCACGTCAACCAAGCAAAAACATTACTGGCCTAGTTGGCGGTTTTGAATCAGCAGATGGCACATACGAACCACTGTTTATCGACCCTTCTCGCGGTGTGATCCTGTCTCTACTCGTACAAAGCCCAACGGTTCAGGAGCGTATTGACCAAGGTGGTATCGTTGGTTACGTCATCCTCGCTATGGGTGCCGTTGGTGCGCTGATTGCTCTTGCTTGTTACCTACGCCTATTGGTGATTGGTGGCAAGATGCGTAAGCAAGCGAAATCGGACACGGTTATTCCTGGCAACCCACTGGGTGAAGTTATCCAAGCTTACCAAGAGCACAAAGGTGACAACCTAGAAGATCTTGAAGCGAAACTGGACGAAATCATCCTACGTAATGCACCAAGCATTGAACGCTTTATCAGCTCAATCAAACTGTTTGCTTCTGTCGCACCACTTCTCGGTCTACTGGGTACGGTGATGGGTATGATCGGCACATTCCAAGCCATCACCCTATTTGGTACTGGCGATCCAAAACTCATGGCTGGCGGTATCTCAGAAGCACTAGTAACAACAATGCTTGGCCTGGTTGTCGCAATTCCTCTGCTGTTCTTTTACACCATCGTACACAGTAAAGGTCGCCGTTTGGTTCAAACTCTTGAAGAACAGAGTGCAGGCTTCATCGCTCGCTATCAGGAAAAACTGCATAAAGCCGAAAGCTAAGGAGGCATTATGTGGTGGTTAGTTGGAGAACTTGAATCAATTAGGCGCTTCTTGGGCATGGGTGGCGATGTACTCGTCGTCATCTTTATCCTCAGCTTCATGTTATGGGCAGTGCTGTTAGAACGTTGGTTTTACTTTGCTGCCGTCGCTCCTAAAGCAATGAAAAAAGCCGTTGGCTTTTGGGAAGCGCGTTCAGAACATAAAAGCTGGAACGCGAAGATGATCCGACAAGAAATCGTTTCTCGTCAGGATATTGAGAATAAAAAGGGACTACCAATCGTTAAAGTATTGATTGCGCTTTGTCCCCTACTCGGTCTGCTCGGCACGGTTGTCGGCATGATCCAGGTATTCGACATCTTAGCGGTAACAGGTACAGGAAGCCCTCGAGCAATGGCCTCGGGGATCTCAAAGGCAACAATCCCAACCTTAGCCGGGATGGTGGCTTCGCTATCAGGACTGTTTTTTAGTACTCGTCTTGATCATTTAGCCAAAGTCACCACGCAGAAGCTTGAAGACAAGCTAAAGCACGTTAGCTAAGTAAATGGGAATTGCCTGAGTAAACGGAATTAGAGGTATAGGTCATGAAGAGACGCTATAGCAGTGATAGCAGTGAAGAAGCCGCTATCGATATGACACCGATGCTCGACATCGTATTCATCATGTTGATCTTCTTTATCGTAACAACATCGTTCGTTAAAGAAGCGGGTCTAGAAGTCAATCGTCCTACGGCAAGCTCCGCGCAGACCGTGAAGAAAGGGAACATTATGGTTGCCATTGGCGCAGCTGGTGATGTTTGGGTAGATAAACGTCGTATTGAAGTCGACGCGGTTCGCGCCAACATCGAACGTCTACGTGCAGAGAGCCCTGATGGTGCCGTTGTTATTCAAGCGGATACCGAATCAAACGCGGGCGTAGTCGTGAAAGTCATGGACCAGATCAAGATGGCAGGTGTAGAAAGCATCTCCATTGCCGCAACCAGTAAGGATTAAGCCTATGCGGTATCTGGCCTCAATTGCACTGGCGCTCGTTGTCTCCCTCGGATTATTCTGGGGGATGGACAAGCTGGTAAACAAAGAGCGCCACGAGCTAGTGTCGGATGATGACCTCCGTATGGTGGAATTTATCCGCATTAAACCGGACGAAAAAATACAGGAGAAAAAACGCGAACTCCCGAAACCACCACCACCGAAGCGTCCGCCGCCGCCGCCAGAAATGAAGGTGACGTCGACAGTCAAACCGGTGATGGATCAAATTCCGATGGATATGCCAAAACTGGACTTGCCGGTCAACGTTACGGGCGGTTCTGTACTAGGACACTATACCCAAGGCGGTGGTGCTCAAATGGCAGGCAGCGGAGGCCCCGTTCCTCTTGCGACATTCCAACCGCAAATGCCGCGTAAAGCAGCTAGAGCTGGAATTGAAAAAGGTATTGTACTGATCGAATTTACCGTTAACGAGCGTGGCAGTGTTCAAGACGTCAAAGTACTGAAAGAGACACCGCGTAAGTTAGGTTTGGGTAAAGCGGCGAAGAAAACCGTGTCGAAATGGACCTTCAAACCAAAAATGGTGGATGGTAAGCCGGTGACCTCTCGCTTATCTCAAGAAATCGAGTTCTCTACCAATTAAGGAGTCGCAATATGAAAGCATACACAAAATTGTTGGCTTCTCTGGTGTTGATGTCAGGCGCGTACGGCGCGCCTGCTTTTGCCAGTAACCCTGAGTTGTCTGACAGAACATTCCGCACGGTGAACAAAGTTCAAGAACTTATCGCCGAGGAAAAATACTCTCAAGCGATATCAAAGATAAATTCTGCACTCGAGAGTTCAGGTAAAAAGCAATATGACAAAGCGGTCTTGTTGCAACAGATGGGATTTCTTTACTCGTTAAAGGACGACTACCCGAAAGCAGCCAAGTACTTTGCTGATGCACTCAAACTGAACGCACTGCCAGTGCCGGTTGCACAACAGGTTCGCTATAGCCTTGCTCAGTTGTATCTTGCTGAAGGGCAATTCAAAAAATCCGTCAACACGATGAACGAGTGGTTCAAAATTGCGGAAACGACAGAAGAAAAACCACAAGCACACGCTTACATCACGTTAGCCAGTGCCTATATTCAGCTAGAAGATTACAAAAATGCGATTCCGCCAACGAAGAAGGCAATCGCAATGAGTAAAAACCCTAGTGAATCTTGGTACCAATTGTTGATGTCAGCCCACTACGAACTCAAGCAGTTTAAGAGTGTTGCTGGTGTACTTAAAATTCTGACGACGAAGTATCCAAAGAACAAACGTTACTGGACACAGTTATCTGGTATCTACATGGAGCTTAATCAGGAGCGAAATGCACTTTCTACGTTAGAAATGGCACATAAAATGGGCCTATTTGATAAAGAGAAAGAGTTTTTACGCTTAGTCAACTTTCAAGCTTACCAAGGCGTACCATACCGTGCGGCCAAGACGTTGAAAGAGGCAATAGAACAAGGCCATGTTGAAGGTAACGTCGACAACCTAGAGAAGTTGGGGTCGTTTTGGCAGCAAGCTCAAGAGCTTGGATTATCGATTGATGTCTACCAACAAGCCTACCGACTTGCACCAAAGGCAAAGACTCAGATCAAGATTGCCCGTTTAATGGTCTTGGATAAGCAATATATGGCGGCCACAAAGTTTGCCAATAATATCGCCCCCGACGCCAATCGTGAGCAAAAGGGTGAGTTGAATTACATTCGAGGCATGGCTTACTTTGAGCTAAACCAACCCGTTAACGCACTCAAAGCGATGAAAAGTGCCGCTCAATCTCCAGACATGAAAGCAGCAGCGAGCCCTTGGATCAATTTCCTCGAGTCTCAAGGCTAATTTGACTTAGAGATAAATGTAAGTCGCAATCGAATCTATCCGTTGCACCGAAAATTAAGTGTGAGTCAGTCGCACGCCTGGGGAAGTGAAAGCTTCCCCTTTTTTCGTTTCGATATGCAATCATAACCGCTCACCAAAGATCCAAAAGATCGGCTAGCAACAGATAGGAGATCGTGATACTCTTCGCCTCCATTTTTCTGGCGAGATTATCACCAACCTCAATCCCTTTGATGGTGAACACTCTTATGCCAGTGCTATCGTTATAAATTGTCGAGACTTTCGTTCGGCACTCACTCAATCCAACCAAAAGTGGAACAGTACAATGGGCAAAGGTACTCTCTATATCGTATCTGCACCTAGCGGCGCAGGTAAATCTAGCTTGATCTCAGCAATGTTGGAACGTAACCCAACGTACGCAATGAAAGTGTCTGTGTCTCACACCACTCGTGGCATGCGCCCAGGCGAAGAGAACGGTATTCACTACCACTTCGTAGCAAAAGAAGAGTTTGAAGCTCTGATTGCACAAGGCGACTTCTTAGAGTACGCAGAAGTGTTTGGTAACTACTACGGCACATCACGCGTATGGATTGAAGAAACGCTAAACAAAGGCATCGACGTTTTCCTAGACATCGACTGGCAAGGCGCGCGTCAAATCCGTGAGCAAATGCCAGAAGCGAGAAGCATCTTTATCCTGCCACCATCAAATGGTGAGCTAGAGCGCCGTCTAAACACTCGTGGTCAAGACAGCGAAGAAGTGATCGCAAAACGCATGGCAGAAGCCAAGTCAGAAATCTCGCACTACAACGAGTACGATTACGTGATCGTAAACGACGATTTCGATACGGCATTGATGGACTTTAAAGCCATCCTACGTGCGGAAAGATTGAAGCAAGAAAAACAAGCTGCTAAATATAAAGGTATGCTTGATGCGCTTCTAGCAGAGTAATTCTGCACTAAAATACAAATTTTCGCTTCTTTATTACGGTAAGGAAGCTTATATTGCTTATATAGAAAGTCATTGTTGTTGCACGTCTTATCGCTAGTAAATATTACGCTGAGACTGTATACTTTCTCGTCATTCAAAATTTAGTTAACTATTTGGAGTCCTCATGGCACGCGTAACTGTTCAAGACGCTGTTGAAAAAGTTGGCAACCGTTTCGACCTAGTACTGATTGCGGCTCGCCGCGCTCGTCAAATGCAAACTGGCGGTAAAGATGCACTAGTGCCAGAAGAGAACGATAAGCCAACGGTTATCGCTCTACGCGAAATCGAAGAAGGTTTAATTACTAAAGAAGTTCTAGACGCTCGCGAACGTCAAGAACAACAAGAACAAGAAGCGGCAGAGCTAGCGGCAGTAAGCAGCATCGCTCACAACCGTTAATTCTGGCTTTAGAATTCAACAACCTCCCGGGCCTATAATTTGTATCTATTTGATAGCCTCAAAGACGTTGCCCAAGAATACCTAACAGAGCCTCAAATTGAGGCTCTGCGTCAATCTTATGTGGTAGCGAGAGATGCCCATGAAGGGCAAACCCGTTCAAGCGGGGAACCATATATCATCCACCCCGTCGCTGTTGCTCGTATCTTAGCTGAGATGCGTCTTGATATCGAAACCCTCCAAGCTGCTTTACTGCATGACGTCATCGAAGACTGTGACGTAACCAAAGAAGATCTCGAAGAGAAGTTCGGCACGACCGTCGCAGAATTGGTTGATGGTGTCTCTAAACTGGACAAACTCAAATTCCGCGATAGAAAAGAGGCGCAAGCTGAGAACTTCCGTAAGATGGTTCTGGCGATGGTGCAAGACATCCGCGTTATTTTGATCAAACTGGCTGACCGTACGCACAACATGCGCACGCTAGGCGCACTTCGCCCAGATAAAAAGCGTCGCATTGCTCGTGAAACCCTCGAGATCTACTCGCCACTGGCTCACCGTCTTGGTATTCACAATATCAAAACAGAACTCGAAGAGCTTGGTTTTGAAGCGCTTTACCCGAACCGCTACCGTGTTCTAAAAGAAGTGGTACGAGCGGCACGTGGTAATCGTAAAGAGATGATCCAACGTATCCACAGCGAGATTGAAGGTCGACTGCAAGATGTGGGTTTAAATGCTCGCGTGTTGGGCCGTGAAAAGAACCTGTTCTCCATCTACAACAAGATGAAGACCAAAGAACAGCGCTTTCACACCATCATGGATATCTACGCCTTCCGAGTGGTTGTTGATACGCCGGATACCTGCTATCGCGTGTTAGGCCAAGTGCATAGCTTGTATAAGCCACGCCCGAGCCGCATGAAAGATTACATCGCGGTACCAAAAGCGAACGGCTACCAATCGCTGCACACTTCAATGGTTGGTCCTCACGGCGTGCCGGTTGAGGTCCAAATCCGTACCGAAGATATGGATCAAATGGCGGATAAAGGGGTCGCGGCTCACTGGTCTTACAAAGACAAAGGCGAAAAGTCTGGCACTACAGCACAAGTGAAAGCACAGCGTTGGATGCAAAGCTTACTTGAGCTACAACAAAGTGCAGGTAACTCGTTCGAATTCATCGAAAACGTAAAATCCGATCTGTTTCCTGATGAGATTTACGTCTTCACGCCAAAAGGCCGCATTGTCGAATTACCATTAGGCGCAACAGCCGTTGACTTCGCTTACGCGGTGCATACTGACGTGGGCAACTCATGCGTTGGTGCTCGTGTAGACCGTAATCCTTACCCACTGAGTAAGGCGCTGAAAAACGGTCAAACGGTGGAAATCATCAGCGCGCCGGGGGCTCGCCCAAATGCCGCATGGCTAAACTACGTGGTGACATCGCGTGCCCGCACCAAGATCCGTCAAGTATTGAAGACCATGCGTCGTGAAGAGTCGATTACGCTTGGGCGTCGTCTGCTAAACCATGCACTAGGTCGACACTCGATTGATTCTATCTACCCTGAAAATATCCAGGAAGTTTTAGCGGATCTACGCCTAGAAAGCGTCGATGATCTGTTAGCCGCGATTGGTTTGGGCGAATTAATGAGTATCGTCATCGCTCGTCGTTTGTTGGGTGATACGGAAGAGCTCACCACGACAAGCTCCATTCCAACCGACTCGAAGAAAAAGCTGCCAATTCGTGGGGCTGAAGGCATATTACTGACCTTCGCTAACTGCTGTCACCCGATCCCGGATGACCATATCATTGCGCACGTATCACCGGGTCGTGGCTTAGTGGTTCACCGAGAAACGTGTCCAAACGTACGTGGTTACCAAAGAGAGCCAGACAAGTACATGGCCGTCGCTTGGTCTGAGGATTACGACAAAGAGTTCATTGCTGAACTGAAAGTCGACATGCTCAATCACCAAGGTGCCCTTGCTGAGTTAACCAATGTGATTTCGAAAACAGGCTCGAACATCCATGGTCTCTCGACGGAGGAACGCGACGGACGTTTGTATACCGTTACGGTACTGCTCACCACCAAAGACCGTGTTCATCTTGCTAGTATCATGCGAAAAATCAAAGCGATGCCACAGGCGACACGCGTCAGACGCAGAAAGAACTAACCTTTATCGCCACCCACTCAAACTGGGTGGCGATTTTTTATATCCCAAATTGACTATGAATCTAGAACGTTACAACCGCATCCATCAAGTCCTTACCGCACGCCAGACCGATCTGACTCTTTGCCTTGAAGAAGTACATAAGCCCAATAACGTCTCTGCCGTGATCCGCACTGCCGACGCAACTGGATTACACAAAGTTCATGCTATCTGGCCTGATAAAATGCGCACACTCACCCACACTTCCGCAGGTGCGCGTAACTGGGTAGAGGTCGAGACGCATCGCTCGATTGAAACGGCCATCACCGAGCTCAAAGCGCAAGGCATGCAAGTGTTGGTCACCAACCTGTCAGACACAGCGGTTGATTTTCGTGACATCGACTACACCAAGCCAACCGCAATCATATTGGGCAGCGAAAAAATAGGGGCATCAGAACAAGCGAAAAAACTGGCTGATCAAGACATCATTATTCCAATGATCGGTATGGTGCAGTCTTTGAATGTCTCCGTCGCCAGCGCTGTGATTCTGTATGAAGCGCAGCGTCAACGCCAAGCAGCAGGCATGTACGATAAAGAAGAAAGCACACTGCCAAAAGAGACCATCAACCGCATTCTATTTGAGCGTGGCCATCCGGTATTGGCGAAAGTTGCAAAACGTAAAGGGCTTGATTACCCACAACTCGATGATGAAGGCCAAATCGTGGCCGATGAAGCGTGGTGGAAAGAGATGCAAAGTAAATAATCAACTCTTGTCATCCTGAACAGCGACGAAGGAGCGTGATTCAGGATCGACTATCTGAGTGCACTAATGTTACTGGCGTTAACTTCGCTGGCACACTAGCGACAAGTAGATTCCTGATGTCGCTCCGGCTCCTCGGAATGACGGGGCAGCGAAATCCTACTCCTCATGAAGACTTACCTATTTTTTCCTGTACAAAAACACAGCTCCATGGTTAACATACTGCTATGTTAACCATTTTCTTGAGCCCATTATGTCTGCCCAACTGTTATCTGCTATTCCTTTAACCTCACTGTCTGGGGTTGGCGCTAAAGTCGCAGAAAAACTGGCCAAGGTCGGCTTACATACGGTTCAAGATCTGCTATTCCATCTTCCTTTACGGTACGAAGACCGCACGCGCATTTACCCAATAATCAAGCTGCATGCTGGCCTTTGGGCTGCTGTGCAAGGCAAGGTCATGGCTGTCGATACCATTTTCGGCAAGCGTAAAATGTTGACGGTAAAAATCAGTGACGGCAATGGCACCATCACACTGCGTTTTTTCAACTTCACCGCCGCAATGAAAAACAACTTCTCGCAAGGTAAGTTAGTGCATGCTTACGGCGAGATTAAGCGTGGCGGTATGGGCCTAGAGATTGTTCACCCTGACTATAAATTTTATGCTAGCGAACAAAAGCCCGATGTGGAGCAAAGCTTAACACCGGTTTATCCAACCACTGATGGGCTGCGTCAAATCACCCTGCGTAATCTTACCCAGCAGGCACTGGCTCTACTCGACAAAGCGGCGGTACAAGAGTTGCTGCCATCTGGCTTGTACAATCACCAAATCACCATGTCGCAAGCGCTGCACACCATCCATCGCCCACCACCAAACATCAACTTAGATGAATTTGACCAAGGTAAACACCCTGCACAAATTCGCCTGATCATGGAAGAGTTATTGGCGCAAAACCTTTCTATGCTGGCGGTACGCAGTAAAGGCCAACAAGATGTGGCGCTGCCACTCCCTCCTTGCGATAAGCTCAAAAAGAACTTGCTAGCACAGCTGCCGTTTTCACCGACCAATGCGCAAGCACGAGTGGTGAAAGAGATTGAAGCCGACTTAGAAAAAGCCCACCCAATGATGCGCCTAGTGCAAGGTGATGTGGGCTCAGGTAAAACTTTGGTTGCCGCTTTAGCCGCCGTCAGAGCCATCGAACATGGCTACCAAGTCGCCTTGATGGCACCGACCGAACTGCTTGCTGAGCAGCACGCAACGAACTTCGCCAACTGGTTTAAAACAATGGGCATTCAAGTTGGTTGGCTCGCGGGCAAGCTCAAAGGCAAAGCTAGAGAAGCCGAGATGGCACGCATTGCCAGTGGTGAAGCACAAATGGTAGTGGGTACTCACGCCCTATTCCAAGAACATGTTGATTTCCATCATCTCGCTTTGGTCATCATTGATGAACAGCACCGCTTTGGTGTCCACCAGCGCTTGGAGTTGCGCGAGAAAGGCGCGAAACAAGGCGCTTATCCACATCAGCTCATCATGACAGCAACGCCGATTCCGCGGACGTTAGCGATGACCGCCTACGCTGACTTGGAAACCTCTGTGATTGATGAGTTGCCACCAGGGCGAACACCCATTCAAACCGTGGCGATCCCTGACACCAAACGTGATGACATCGTCGAACGTGTGCGCAATGCCTGCTTAAACGAAGGCAAACAAGCGTATTGGGTATGTACCTTGATTGATGAATCCGAAGTGCTGGAAGCTCAAGCCGCCGCCGACACCGCCGAAGAGCTGCAACGTAAACTGCCCGACGTAAAAATTGGTCTAGTGCACGGACGCATGAAACCGACAGAGAAACAAGCGGTAATGCAAGATTTCAAAGACAACAAGCTGCACCTGCTCGTCGCAACCACCGTTATTGAGGTCGGCGTGGACGTACCAAACTCTAGCTTGATGATCATCGAAAACCCAGAGCGATTAGGCCTGGCTCAACTACACCAATTACGAGGTCGTGTAGGGCGAGGCTCAGTTGCCAGCCACTGCGTGCTCCTCTACCACTCTCCCCTATCGAAAACCGCCCAGAAACGCTTAGGCGTACTGCGTGAAAGCAACGATGGCTTTGTGATTGCACAGAAAGACTTGGAGATTCGTGGGCCGGGTGAACTACTAGGAACCAAGCAAACCGGCTTGGCAGACTTTAAAATTGCCGATTTAGTGCGAGATCAGCGCTTAATTCCAGAAGTTCAGCGCATTGCTCGCCATATTCATGATACTTACCCAGACAATGCGAGTGCCATCATCGATCGCTGGCTTGGTGAGCGCGATATTTACTCCAAAGCGTAAACCGTATCTATTGAACAACCCTTATGTGGATGACACGTCTTACAGATGGAATTCTGTAAGACTGGTTTCATATACATTTATTTCACCAATCTATCTCTCATTAAATAAAACACCACTCGACTTTATTCAATAATTACGACAATTTAGATACTTCAAATTAGTCAAAATATTACCTCAAGGTCTTCGTACCTAACATTCAATCAAGAAATCAATGTCATCAAGGATAGATGCATGAAGAAAAGTACTTTGCTCGCCGCTAGTGCAGCGCTAGTTGGCTTTACTCACACGGCATCCTTTGCGGCTCAAGATGGACAGGATTCCATTCTCAAATCCGCAGAACTGTTTGCCAAAAGCTCTGCTTATTTCAACCCCAAAATATCTCCGGACGGAAAGCACTTAGCGTTCGAATCCAGCATCGATGGTAAAGATGCTTTGGTCATACTCGACAGTAAAACCATGCAACCTAGCAGCGTTTTACGTTTCAATGGCAATGAACAAGTGGGCGATTACTATTGGATCAACAACGAGCGCGTCGTTGCCTCCAAAGAATATTTAAAGAGTTGGTCGACAGCTCCAGTGAACTATGGTGAGTTAGTCTCCGCTAACGTAGACGGAAAAAAATACGCCTACATCTTTGGCTACAACCCACCAAAATCCAGCCGACTTGTACGCGCCTCTTCTATCGTGCGAGCCTATGGTGAAGTCATGGATGTTTTACCTGATGACGATCGCCATATCTTGGTTTCTTCCTTACCTTTCGGAGAATATAGCTTCAATATGGAAGCGCCTAGAGAGGTTTATCGCGTTAACGTATACAATGGGCGGCGCTCTAAGATAACCACTTCTCCGGTTGGTTTTAGCCGTTTTCTTACTGACCATGATGGCGACGTTCGCTTTGTTTCTGGCCGAAACAGCAAGGATGAGGTTGAACTTTATTACCGTGTCAACGGCCAATGGGAAATCTCAGATAACATTAAGTCATTGAAAAGTTTCAAAGAATTCTACCCTATCTCTTTTTCTGAAAATCAAGACGCAGTTTATGCAGCGGTCAGCCATAGTGGCGAGCCAAGAGCGGTACATCACTTAAACCTTAAAACAGGTGAAAGCACCAAAGTTGCATCAGATAGCGCCGTCGATCCTAAAGCGTTTTGGCTAGATCCTGACTCAAAGCAGCTTTATGCGGTAGAGTTTGAGAGTGATTACCCAACCTATGCCTTTGTGGATCCCAAAAACAAGCGCAGTGAATACCTACAGCAAATATTAACCTCCCTACCGGGACACCAAGTCAGATTAGTCAGTGAAACCGACGCTGGCGATGCTTACGTTATCATGGCGTTTAATGATAGAAACCCAGGTGACTACTACCTGTTTACAACACAGCCAAAAGAAATACGCTACCTATTCTCCGCAAGAGAATGGTTAGATCCAGCACAAATGGCAGAAGTGAAGCCAATCGAATTTACCAGTCGTGATGGTAAGAACATCACAGGTTACCTCACCCTTCCACCGAACTCAGAAGCCAAAAACCTACCACTCATCGTCAACCCACATGGGGGGCCGCATGGACCAAGAGATTGGTGGGGCTTTACGGAAGAAAACCAATTCCTTGCAAAGCATGGCTATGCGGTATTACAAGTTAACTTCCGCGGAAGTGGTGGCTTTGGTAAACAATTTGAAGAAGCGGGCTATAGAAAATGGGGAACCAACATCCAGTATGACATTATCGATGCGACCAAGTACATCATCGGAGAAGGGATCGCAGATAAGAACAGAATTTGTATTTCTGGTGGTAGCTTTGGTGGATACAGCGCCTTGCAATCAGCAACCGTCGCGCCAGCACTGTTTCAATGCGCCGTTGGGAGCGCAGGTGTCTACGACCTTGAACTGATGTTCAAAGAAGGAGATGTCCCAGATAGTAAAATGGGACTTAGCTTTTTAACTAAGGTTCTTGGTACGGATCCTAAAACCCTAAGAGCGATGTCCCCTACGCACAATGTCGATAAGCTGAAAGCGTCGATTCTACTGGTTCACGGTGGTAAAGATCAGCGCGCGCCAATTGAGCACTTTAATGCGATGGCCAAAGCATTAGACAACATCAACTACCCTTATGAGTCCTTTGTGCTTGATGATGAGGGGCATGGTTTTTACAAAGATGAGCATCGAGCAAAATACTATGCTCATGTGCTCAATTTCTTCGACAAGCATCTGAAGAACTAATCAGCTAACTTAAACATCAAAAGGTGATAACTGCACGGTTATCGCCTTTTTTTACACAAGCAAACGTTTGCCTTTCAAATAAATCCCTCTATAATCGCGCTCAAAATTGATGATGTGCGCCTTGTCACATCAAACCAACCTGAGTTGACACTGATTAACAGCAATCACAGGCAATAACGTCAACTCCACCCAGCACTCCCATTCAGCGAGCTCTGGGCAAGAACTATTGCGACTAGCGAGACAAACAATGACAACTTCAAACCGAGCTTCGGAACTGGTCTATCAGTTAAACGATCGTCCACCACTACCTCAAACTCTTTTTGCGGCACTTCAGCATCTATTGGCGATGTTCGTTGCGGTCATCACCCCATCTCTGATCATATGTCAGTCATTGGGGGTGCCAGCAGACCAAACCAACACCATCATCAGCATGTCCTTATTTGCATCCGGGGTATCTTCATTCATTCAGATTCGTACTATTGGCCCTATTGGCTCTGGCTTGTTATCAATACAAGGCACCAGCTTTAACTTCTTAGGTCCAATTATTGGTGCAGGATTGTCGCTTAAAGCCGGTGGGGCTGATATCAACACCATGATGGCGGCCATTTTCGGTACTATTTTGGTCGCCTCATTGGCAGAGGTGTTCTTATCTCGCGTTCTAGAACACGCACGCCGCATTATTACCCCCTTAGTGTCAGGGATCGTCGTAACGCTTATCGGCCTAACCCTAATCCAAGTGGGCTTAGTATCGATGGGCGGCGGCTACGCAGCGATGAGTGATGGTACATTTGGCAGCTTAGATAAACTCGCGCTAGCCGGTACCGTGCTTGGCTTGATCGTGATACTAAACCGCTCTAAAAACCCATACTTACGCGTTGCTTCTATCGTGATTGCGATGCTAGTCGGCTATGTGATGGCGTACTTTATGGGCATGGTCGATACCGCTAAGTTCGGTAAAACAGAGCTGATTGCGCTACCGATTCCAATGCAATACGGCCTTAGCTTCGACTGGTCACTGTTCATTCCATTAGTGCTGATCTTCTTCATTACCGCACTAGAAGCGATTGGCGACATCACCGCAACGTCTGAAGTGTCCGGCGAGCCAGTAAAAGGCCCGGTCTACATGAAACGTATTAAGGGCGGTGTTTTATCCGATGGCCTCAACTCAGCAATCGCAGCCGTATTCAACAGCTTCCCAAACTCTACCTTCAGCCAAAATAACGGCATCATTATGCTAACGGGCGTTGCAAGCCGTTATGTGGGTTACTTCATTGCGGGTATCTTGGTTATTCTCGGGCTATTCCCTGGGGTCGCAAGCTTCGTGCAGTTGATTCCTGAACCCGTGCTTGGCGGAGCAACGATTGTGATGTTCGGTACGATCGCGGCAGCAGGTGTACGCATCACCTCTCGTGTTGAGTTAGACCGCCGTGCTGTCCTGATCATGGCACTGTCATTCTCAATGGGGTTGGGAATCGCACAAAAACCGGAAATTCTTCAGTTTATGCCGGAATTCATTAAGAGCATTTTTTCAACCGGTGTCGCCGCTGGCGGTATCACTGCGATCGTATTGAACCTGTTGCTTCCAGAGAAATTGGAAGAGGAAGATGAGCTCGTTGCTCAAGAGGGACAAAAATCCTAACCTTGCCTAGGATTATCGGGTAGCCCAACCTAGCAATAGGTTGGGCTTTTTTATTGGAAGCGTTTGAGAAAAGATTACTTGGTAGGGAAACTGATCTGTGCAATTAAGCCGCCTTCGCTGCGGTTACGCACCACAACCGAGCCTGAATGCTGACTAACGATGCGCTTCACGATAGCTAGGCCCAACCCCGTCCCTTCACTGCCTCGCGCCGTATCGCCACGAGTGAAAGGTTCAAACAAACGCGCAATTTGGGATTGCTCGATACCCGGACCATTATCTTCAACGCACACCCACACCAGCTGTTTGTCCGCAGTCACGCCAGTACTGATTTTCACCCAGCCATTACCGTAACGCAGAGCATTGACCACAAGGTTACTCACCGCGCGTTTAATTGCGATTGGGCTGCCCTTGGCGGTCGGCATCGTTGGGTTGAACTCAGTTTCGATTTCGACTTCATAACCCCCTTCCGACGTCGCGACATCGCTAGTGATGGTATTGATGTCCACCTGCTCAAACGATTCTTTATTTACCGGCTTGAGGTAGTCCATAAACTGGCTGATGATCTCATTACACTCTTCAGTATCGCTGATGATGCCTTCGGCTAAATAACTGTCTTCTGGCGACATCATTTCTGTCGCGAGGCGAATACGCGTCAGTGGCGTCCGTAAGTCATGACTGATACCCGCCATCAATAGCGCACGGTCTTCTTCCAGTTCTTGGATGCCTTTCGACATCTGGTTAAACGCACGGGTTACTGAACGAATCTCCGATGCGCCTTTCTCCGGCAATAGTGGTGGAATTTCACCTCGACCGACGCCTTTTGCCGCCTTCTCCAGTGCGATAAGTGGACGATTCTGCAAGCGAATAAACAGCCACCCTCCCGCAATGATCAGCAGTGCCATGATTAAGCTATTACGGAACAGCGGTGCAAAGTCCTCTTCTTGCAGTTCAGAAAGTGGAATGCGAATAATGGAATTCGGTAGTTGATCAATACGCATCCACAAGATGTAGCTCTCGCTGCCTAGCTGTAAGCGTACTTCCGTTGGTGAACCCAGTTCCTGCGTCATCTCTTCAGACATCAGGTCGATAGGCATCGCATGATTGAATTCATTCATCACCTCACTATCTACGCTATGCACCGTCACACCCAAGCTTTCCAACAGCTGATGACGCAATGGTGCATCCGATTTGAGTGGACCATTTTCATCCAGTACTAGATTCAATTCATGAGCGAGAATTTTGTTGAACTGCTGCAAACTTGGCATCAACGCATAATTAAAAACAGCGTAATAAGAAAAGACTTGGCTAGCGAGCAGCAAGGAGATAAACAACAGGATAGATTGTGTAAATGAACTTCGGATTCGCATGGAGAGTTCCTAATGGACCGTTCCTAGTGGAAAGCCTTAATTGCGAGGTTCCAGCCCTCAATCAGGAAGGAGGCTTGAGGGCGGAATATGAGTTGCGAATATCGGCAAACCTTTTGGAAAGATTATGTCTCTTTACCGTCTGGGACAAATACGTAGCCTAAGCCCCATACTGTCTGAATGTAGCGAGGCTTGCTTGGATCATCTTCCAACATGCGGCGCAAACGCGAAATTTGCACGTCAATTGAACGCTCCATTGCTGAGTACTCGCGACCACGAGCCATGTTCATCAGCTTATCGCGAGACATAGGCTCACGAGCGTTTGTTACCAAGGCTTTCAGTACCGCAAACTCACCAGAAGTGAGCGGCATTGCCTCTTCACCACGGAACATTTCGCGCGTACCTAAGTTCAGACGGAAGTCACCGAATTCCACCACTTTTTCTTCCGTGCTTGGCGCGCCTGGCAGTTCAACCGTTTGGCGACGCAATACCGCCTTAATGCGTGCGAGCAGCTCACGAGGGTTGAACGGCTTCGGCAGGTAATCATCAGCCCCGACTTCCAAGCCAACGATACGGTCGACTTCGTCACCTTTTGCGGTCAGCATCAAGATCGGTAACATGTTATTGGCATGACGAAGACGACGACAAATCGACAAGCCATCCTCGCCCGGCAGCATTAAATCGAGCACCATAAGGTGGAAATTTTCACGGGTCAGAAGACGGTCCATCTGTTCGCCATTAGCAACACTTCTCACCTGAAAACCTTGCTCAGAAAGGTAACGCTCCAAAAGAGCACGCAAACGAGCATCGTCATCAACCACTAAAATTTTATGATTTTCCTGCATTGAAACATCCTTTCAAAAGCATCTAATGGCAAAAATGTATCACTGTTTTTTCAAACGTGCTTGTGCAAATTGTTACTCTTTTTATCTTAGCCACTGTTTTTGCATTTATTTCGGGTTGCTAGAGGCTTTATCTCCCTTTCACAACAATTTACAGTCGGCTTAATTCAAGGCTAATATGAGCAGCAGAACCCAATAACCTCTGATTTACGTCTGATGAAAACCAATCTAATTACTCGCGAAGGCTACAACCGCTTAAAAACTGAACTCGATTTTTTGTGGCGAGAAGAACGGCCGGAAGTCACCAAGAAAGTCACTTGGGCAGCAAGTTTGGGCGATCGCAGTGAGAACGCAGATTACCAGTACAACAAAAAGCGTCTGCGTGAAATTGACCGTAGAGTCAGATATTTACGCAAACGCCTTGAGCAAGTCAAAGTCGTGGATTATGCCCCCCAGCAGGAAGGAAAAGTCTTCTTTGGGGCATGGGTAGAAATTGAAAACGAAGCAGGTGATGTCAAAAGCTTCCGCATTGTTGGACCGGATGAAATCTACGGCGATGCAAAGGGCTACATCTCCATTGACTCACCAATGGCACGCGCTCTACTAAAAAAAGAAGTCGACGACGAGTTCGCGGTAAAAACCCCGGAAGGGTACAAAGAATGGTTTGTGAATAACATTCGCTACCAAGCAGACGAACAGTAAAACAATGCCGCCCTTTTTGTTCAAAAGGGCGGCATTGTTTATTTCTCATACAGATCACTCTTCGTAATCCGGTTTATCCGTCAAGATATAGTTCGTATCACTGGCCACCAACGCGCCATTTTTTAAGAAGTTCTTGCCCAAAATCATGCTGTAATGGAAGCGGCTACGATCTTGTAAATTCACTCGAACTTTCTTCTCTAACTCACCAAGTTTGACATGCATTTCTACAACCGGCCGCACATTTGCTTTTTCGCCTTTCTTAGCGGTAATGCGCATGACCCCCACCACTTCTTTGGTGAACGATTTCGTCATTCCCAGATCGTTCTCGTAGGTAAAGCTCACCATATCAACGCCATCTTTCTTAAATTGTTTGATGTCCTTCGCGTTAATCGAGCTCACATCTGCGCCCGTATCCAGTTTGACAGGGAACGACATGCCTTCGACTTCCGCCACTTCAATATGACCCGCTTTAAACAGTGGTCTCGCATCCAGTAAATGGTCTGTGCGGGTATTTAAGAAAACGCCCCCCTTGGCCATGTTGTGGCCAAAGAGAAAAAATGGCTGCGTTTGATTCTCTTTCTCCAGCACATCAATCGCGAATTCGATGGGTTTCTCTTTGCCTCCAAGCATAAAGTCCCCCTCGACGACCGGACGAACCGCCTCACCCACTTTTAACTTTTTCAGTACGGGTTTGGTGATTTTCTCTTCTTTTCCTTTACTTGTCGGTAGGTAGAAGGTCACCACTTCTTCTTTGCCTTTTTCACTCAGCTCAAATCCATTGACGCGCAATAGTGGTGTTTTTACCGCAAAGGTGGGATAAGCAGGCAGTAGATAGCCATCAATATTGATCGACTCTTGTGGGGAAATCACCAGAGGCTTGGACTTCAGTGCGCTCTTATAGGATTTCTCAACACCACCTAACATGTTTTCTTTATCTGTATCAATCACAAAATGTTGGCTAGCGACATCTTTGCCAAGGCGAATTTGTGAGCTGAGCTTACTGCGATCTCGCAAGTAAACCAGCCATTGTTGCGTTTCGTTTTCACCCACTTTAACCGGTAAGTAGACCAACGGACGCTCAGTCTTACTGGTTTTCAGCATACGTACCAGAGGCAATGTCATAGAGTGACGCTTACCGTTTTCACCTTCTAAGGTAAAGGAGACCTGTTTTTTATTTTTATCAACGTGAATATCCAGCGCATGTACGTTGGTGTAACGACTGGTGGTCGAAACGCTGACTTTGTACGGAACCCCTTCAACGTCGACGGTCTCTTTTTTGCCAATCATCTGCGCATTGGGTTGCTCTTGCAGATAGTCGTAGCCTGCAAACACCCAAGCGTTATTATCAAGGTACGTTTTACCAATTAAAATAGGGGCAGAAAACTGACTACGCTTGGTTAAATTCACCTCGGTATCGACCGTTTTACCCGCAATGGTCATCGGCAAACTGATGGTTGGTCGTAAAATCGGCGTTTCACTAGTACGATTGCGGATAATGCTCAGCCTCTCGAGTTCATCATCCACCTTGATCTGCTCACCCGTAAATGGGTGCTGCATGGTAAATGTGACATGCACTTGATAAGCATCAAAATCCTCTTTATCCCAATCTGCACGAGCAAATTTCTCCGCATCCCACGTTCCATCTGTGCCAATGAGATCGCCGAGTACTGCCCACATTAACTCGTTATCTTTCAGTTTATTGAACTGAGGATGATTGCTGTATAAATGAATATTTTCAGCATGCATCGATGTGGTATCCGCACCAGTATCGATCTTACCGATAAAAGGAACGCCACTTAACTCAGGGATATCACTGTAATAGACGCTTTCTACTCGCCCCAGAACAGGTTTGTCATCCAGTTGATAAATTGGGTTTTGCGTGGTCGCAGAAAGCGATTGTGACCACGCGAATGGTGCCCCCAGCAAGGCTGCCGAAAGCGCTAAAGCCAAAGGGATTTTCTTCATCAGTGTTTTCCGTATGGGCAAAATTACAAGGGTTAGTTGACAACCAGGCGTATAAGTTCTCAATTTAATTACAGTTTTGACATAAATCTGACCAATGTCCATCAGCGCTAGGTAAATTTTTGCTCGGTTTAGAGTTACGTTGAATCATTGTTGCACAAAAGTCGCTGATAAAGCGCAGCACCTCGTATTTCGAAGCTCATTGGGGATAAAACATTGCAAATTCCCGCAATGACCCCAATGTTTAAACCTAACAATACAAACCCACTATACCCAAGTCACCTCGAGATGCTTGGTTTATAGAGAATTAAAGAGAATACACGGATGAGCCAAGCTATCTGTCGCATGATCGCTCAAGAGCTGAATGTTCGCCCAGAGCAAGTCACTGCTGCTGTCACCTTAATTGATGACGGCAATACCGTCCCTTTTATTGCCCGTTACCGTAAAGAGGTAACGGGCGGTCTTGATGACACCCAACTGCGTAATCTGGACAGCCGTCTGTCTTACCTTCGTGAATTAAACGATCGCCGCCAGACCATTCTGAAATCGATTCAAGAGCAAGGCAAACTAACGCCCGAGCTTGAGCAAGCGATTACTCAGGCAGACAGCAAAACTCGCCTAGAAGACCTGTATCTCCCATACAAACCGAAGCGCCGTACAAAAGGCCAGATAGCCATTGAAGCCGGGCTTGAACCATTAGCGGATCAGCTTTGGGATCACCCACAGACCGAGCCAGAAAGCGAAGCCGCCAAATACCTAGATGCAGATAAGGGCATTGCCGATACCAAAGCCGCCCTTGATGGTGCACGTGCCATCATCATGGAGCGCATTGCTGAGGACGCAAACTTACTGGAAAAAATCCGCGGTCACCTAAACCGTCATGCCGATATAGTGGCGCGAGTTGTGGAAGGCAAAGAGCAAGAAGGTGAGAAGTTTAAAGACTACTTCAACCACAACGAAGCACTAAGCAAAGTGCCATCACACCGTGCTCTAGCGATGCTACGTGGTCGTAACGAAGGCTTCCTAACGCTAGCGATGCATGCCGACCCTGAGCAGGAAGAAGGCGCTCGTCAGTCTTATTGTGAAACGATTATCGCGGATCACTATGGCGTAACACTGAGCAGCGCACCAGCGGACACATGGCGCAAGCAAGTGATCAGTTGGGCATGGCGCATCAAAGTGTCGATGCACATGGAAACCGAGCTGATGGGCGCAATGAAAGAGCGCGCAGAACTCGAAGCTATTGAAGTGTTCGCGACCAACCTCAAAGATTTGTTGATGGCTGCGCCGGCTGGTCCTCGCGCCACTCTGGGTCTGGATCCGGGGCTGCGTACAGGCTCAAAAATCGCCGTTGTCGATTCAACCGGTAAGGTTCTGACCACAGAAACCATCTACCCTCACCCACCGCAAAAACAATACGACAAATCAGCGCAAATCGTTGATCAGTTAGTGCGCAAGTACAATGTGGATTTGATTGCGATTGGTAACGGCACCGCTTCGCGTGAGACGGACAGTTTTGTCGCAGATCTCATCAAACGCGGCAACCTCAAAGTACAGAAGATCATGGTTAGCGAAGCCGGTGCATCGGTTTACTCTGCCTCTGAACTCGCGGCGAAGGAATTCCCGAATATGGACGTATCGCTGCGCGGTGCGGTTTCGATTGCACGCCGCCTGCAAGATCCACTTGCAGAGCTGGTGAAAATCGATCCGAAATCGATCGGTGTAGGCCAATACCAACACGATGTCAGCCAATCGATGCTCGCGAAACGTCTAGATGCCATTGTCGAAGACTGTGTAAACGCAGTGGGTGTGGATGTGAACACCGCCTCTGCGGCACTATTAACGCGGGTGGCAGGTCTATCCACCACCATCGCACAAAATATTGTCGATTACCGTGATGAAAATGGCCGCTTTGACGCACGCACCACCTTGAAAAAGGTGCCGCGCTTAGGGCCAAAAGCGTTCGAACAGTGTGCCGGTTTCTTACGTATTATGGATGGCAAGAACCCACTTGATGCCTCTGCGGTTCACCCTGAAGCGTACCCAGTGGTCAAAGCGATTTCTGAGAAAAACAACAAAGACATCAAAGCACTGATTGGCGATTCGAGCTTCCTAAAAGGTCTGCACGCCGTGGATTACACCAATGACAGTTTTGGTATCCCAACCGTCACCGACATTATCAAAGAGCTGGATAAGCCAGGTCGTGACCCGCGTCCAGAGTTCAAAACTGCCACATTCACCGACGGCGTCAATTCCGTGTCCGATCTAGAGCCTGGTATGATTCTAGAGGGCGTGGTCTCTAACGTCGCGAACTTTGGTGCGTTTGTCGACATCGGTGTTCACCAAGATGGCCTGGTGCACATCTCTGCCCTAACCGACCGCTTTGTGTCTGATCCACGAGAAGTGGTGAAAGCGGGCGACATCGTAAAAGTCAAGGTGATGGAAGTCGACGTACAGCGTAAGCGTATTGGTCTATCGATGCGTATGAACGACGAACCAGGGCAAGACAATCGCAGCCAGCGCGCCTCCACGCCAAGCCGCAATGACCAACAACGTCGCCAGCCTCGCCGTGATGATGCCTCACAAAACAATGCGATGGGTGGCGCTTTTGCCGCCGCATTTGCTAAAGCGAAGAAGTAATCGCATTCAACCGAGCTATTGCTAAAAAACGCACCAGTCAGAAGCTCTGACTGGTGCGTTTTTGTTTGAGTCGTCATAGTACTGCAATCACTTCTGACGGTGTATGGGGCGCAACTGAGTGACCATAATGAAACTTAATCACCTTCCTGCGCTTTTCCATCAATCCCTCTTTGATCGCTGCATCCAAAATGCGCTTAGGTAACCGAAAGCGTATCGTGTAACCCTTCCCCTGCTCTTCACTGTAGGACTTGAGCGCTAGCAAACCGAAAAGACGCTCAAGCGCATCCTCAGATTCGTTGTGATAACGGCTATCCACTTCTGGCTCCACTTCATAACCTGGATGTTCTGAAGGATCCCAAGCCGACTGGCGTCGCCTTTTCTCATCACTTTTTACTTTGCGCTCTGCATTGGCTTTCGCTAATGCGACTGTCGGTGTCACAGGTTCTCGGATTTTATTATCCCGAGCCGCTTGTTCCGTTTGCACATTCACAGATGGGGCGATCAACGGCACACTTACGTTCGCCGGTGACACAATCATTGCGAACCCTCCTCAGAGCCGCCCACTCATCAATATGACCGGTTTATTCACATAAAACGAGGTCAATATTTATATCGACCACTTTTTGAACAGCTTTAGTGTTTTTCGGTGCTTCTTTATCTGTGAGCAAAATCTCGAACTTGTGAGCAGAACGCGTCATGTTCAGTCATAAATGGCGCATGAGAAGATTGATTAAATACAAACTGTTGTGTGTTAGGCAACTGCTCGTTCAAATCCATAGCCACTTTTATCGGCACTAAACCATCCAGTCGACCATAAAGGCGCAGCATTGGCATCGTCAGAGCCGTTAAAGCATCTCTCAGATCAACGTCAGCAAGAATATTCAAGCCCACTAACAACGAGTTGGGGTTCGGTTGGGGACGCGATAATACCGCTTGTTTAAGTTGCTTCACATCTTGACGCGCAGATGGACTGCCCATGGCTTGCAATGCCATAAAGCGCTCAACAGTAAGAGAAAAGTCTTCCATTAACTGTTCGGTAAAAGCACTGAGTACATTAGGTTGAATCCCTCGCCAAGGACGCTCAGCCGCAAACTTAGGTGAGCTGGCTACGGTAATTAACTTACTGACTCGCTCCGGTGTATTGAGCGCAATATGTGTCGCAACTAAGCCTCCCAGAGACCAACCTAGCCAAACTGCTTTTGATGGCGCGCCTTGCAAGACCATCTCTGCGATCTGTGCTAAATCCTGTGCGTGATGTTCGGCACTGTGTCCATAGCCAGGTAGATCAACGACATGCAAACGAAAGTAAGGCTGAAGTGATTCTACGGTTTGCTGCCACACAGCACCATTCATACCCCAGCCATGAAGCAACACCAAGTCGGGCCCTTGACCAAACGACTGCCAGTGTAAATTCGTGTTCATGCTCTCGTTCTCCCCCACTATTTTTATTCCTTAGCACTTTAAACAAGCGTTAGCCTAACTAGACTCCAACCT
The DNA here is from genome assembly GCF_052877535.1 of Vibrio sp. PNB23_22_6. Classification (NCBI taxonomy): domain Bacteria; kingdom Pseudomonadati; phylum Pseudomonadota; class Gammaproteobacteria; order Vibrionales; family Vibrionaceae; genus Vibrio; species Vibrio sp. PNB23_22_6. Next base: position 59,134 of record NZ_JBNFXP010000010.1, read on the forward strand.
TGAATAAAATGTATGTTATCTCATCAATGGCAAAACATCATGCATCGCGTACTCGGCAGCCAATGTGGCTTATGCCGATTTCCTCTCGATGTCACTCACCAAACGAATAGCATCCGTTGGTGTGGCAGCTGTTTTGAATTATTAGCCCCTATCAAGCGCTGCCATCGCTGTGGCCTCGTACTCAATGAAGAGGAGCTACCCTTGGGAACTGAGTGCGGGGGATGTCTCAAAGAGCCTCCGCCTTGGCAACGGCTGTTCACACTTGGCGATTATGACTTTCCTCTTGCAAATGAAGTGAAGCGCTTTAAAGACCATGGTGAGTCTTGGCATGTGAGTGCGTTAACCCAACTGCTGGCAGAACGAATAGTACAACCGGCCCCTGTCGTGACAAGCGTGCCACTACACTGGCAAAGGTACTTACGACGAGGTTTTAATCAAAGCCACGTCTTAGCCACGCACCTCGCTCATCACCTGAATGTGTCATTTGATGGCGAGATTTTTCAACGCGCAAAGCCGACAAAAACTCAGCGTGGCAACAAAAAAATCACCCGTGAGCAGAACCTAAAAGGGGCGTTTTCGTTGCGAACCCAAATAGATTACTCTCATGTCGCCATTGTTGATGATGTGGTGACAACAGGCAGTACCGTTCGACAATTATGTCATTTACTACTTGAAGTTGGCGTAGAAAGCATTGATATTTACTGCATATGCAAAACTCCTGCTCCCGGTTCAACTTAGATGACTTCGCCATGCCTTAGCATCAAAAAGACTAGACCGAGACATAAACAGGAGTAAAATAGCATCAATAACCTACACATTCACTCAGGTATTCGTCGTGTCAAATATTACTATTACAGAATCTGCGCAAACACACTTCGCCAACCTCTTAGGCCAACAGCCTGAAGGGACTAACATTCGTGTATTTGTCGTAAACCCAGGAACACAAAACGCTGAGTGTGGCGTATCTTACTGCCCACCGGAAGCGGTTGAAGCAACCGATACTGAGATCGCTTACAGCGGCTTTTCAGCATTCGTAGATGAGCTAAGCTTGCCTTTCCTTGAAGACGCGGAAATCGACTTCGTCAATGACAAAATGGGTTCACAACTGACCCTAAAAGCACCTAACGCGAAAATGCGTAAAGTGGCTGACGATGCACCATTAGTAGAACGTGTTGAGTACGCACTTCAAACTCAGGTGAACCCACAACTGGCTGGTCACGGTGGCCACGTAAACCTCGTTGAAATTACAGACGATGGCATTGCTATCGTTGCATTCGGTGGCGGTTGTAATGGCTGTTCAATGGTTGATGTAACATTGAAAGAAGGCATCGAAAAAGAGCTATTGAACCAATTCGCTGGTGAACTGACGGCCGTGCGCGACGCAACGGAACATGACCGTGGCGACCACTCTTACTATTAAGAGCATCAACCATCGTCTTCTGAATACGTCTGCACCGAGTACTTGCGAAAGCGACCTGCTACTTATTTAGATCGATTTAACTGAATAAAATGGGAGGCATTTGCCTCCTATTTTTGTTTTCACCCGTTTATCAAACTAGAAACTCAAGCGTTCTTCTCATATATTAAGAAATCTCATTTCCCTTATTGAGTCAATGCACCAAGGAACCAGCACTATGTCGAAAAGGACCCCACCAGAGATTCTCTCTTGCCAGACGGTCGCAAAATCAAACCTGTTTGTAGTGGAAGCCCTCGACCTTCGCTTCTCCAATGGCGAACACCGTATTTATGAGCGCTTGAAACCAAGCGGACGCGATGCCGTGATGATAGTGCCAGTCACAGAGCAAGGCGATTTGCTGCTGGTACGCGAGTATGCTGCAGGAACGGAACGCTATGAGTTAGGTTTTCCTAAAGGACTCATCGATCCAGGGGAAACACCACAACAAGCGGCCGATCGCGAGCTCAAAGAAGAAATCGGCTTTGGTTCTCGAGACTTAGTCCCTCTAAAACGGGTGATCCTCGCACCATCCTACTTCTCAAGTAAGATGACGCTGTTTTTAGGGCAAGCTCTTTATCCAGAGAAACAACAAGGTGACGAGCCAGAATCCTTGGAAATCGTTCGCTGGCCACTGGCGCAAGCTGAAGAGCTATTAGCCCACTTGGATTTTTGTGAAGCACGAAGCATCACAGCGTTAATGTTGGCACTAAAACACTTACAAAACACCACTCACATCCAAAACCAATAACGGTTTTAAAAACCGAGCAATCATTGTGAGAAAGGATCCATACTTATGCCAATGACCAAAGATTTATCTCATCTGCTTCCGCAAGTTATCGAGGTCGCCCGCAGCGCTGGGCAAATGATTTTGGATATCTACGAAAATAAGCAGTTCAAAGCCTACACCAAAAGTGACAAAACCCCAGTCACCAGTGCCGACATTGCTGCGCACAAACTGATCACAGAACGCCTAAGCGAGCTAACCCCTGATATTCCGGTACTTTCTGAAGAAGATGCAGACATCAGCTTAGAACAACGCGCTCAATGGCAGCGCTACTGGCTAGTCGACCCTCTCGATGGCACACAAGAATTCATTGCAGGTAGTGGTGACTTCGCAACCATTATAGCTTTGGTCGACAACAACAAACCGACCATGGGCGTCGTTTATGGCCCTGTCTCAGGTGTCACTTACTACGCCTATAGCGGCAAAGGTGCATGGAAAATTCCTGACATGTCTGAGAGCGTGAAAATTCACACGCACAAGCATGAACAACCAGGGCAAAACATCGCGATTGCCATCAGCCGCCGTCAAGATATCAACCGCATCACCAGCCGCATGAGCAGCGCTTGGAACTACGACTTAATTCCACTCGGTTCAGCAGCACTGAAAGCATGTTTGGTTGCAGAAGGTGCCGTGGATTGCTATCTGCGCTTGGGCCCGACGGGAGAATGGGATACCGCCGCGACTCAGTGTATTGTGGAAGAAGCCGGTGGACGCATTCTAAGCACCCAACTTGAGCCCCTGTCTTACAACAAACGCGAGACGCTGGAGAACCCGAACTTCATCGTTCTTGGGGATGCAGACTTACCTTGGGATGAGATTTTACAACGCAAAGATTAATTGCCAGGCTCACCATTCTTTCCATTCATTCAATAAGGTCACGAAGTCTGTTCGTGACCTTCCTTTTTATCGACGGTACAGCGTTAAGCACATTTTTCCTATGGCAACCCAAAGACTTTCATACCTGTACGCCAACCAGATAAGCATTTAAAAATCAATTTTTTAACCAATGCGGCAATGTTGGATAAAAATGACTGTACAGCAAAATTAGATTTTGGCCTATGATGATCTAAAAGCAAAAAGAGCTGCACATTGGCAGCTCTTTGACGATGAGATAGTTTCTAGATGTGATTAAAAACGCCCTTTGTAATCAAACTCGTATTGGCCTTGAGGGTTTGGATTCCCCAACCACTTAAGCTGATCGGCCATGCCAGAAGGAAACTCTGCCCCCGGCTTAAACCATGCTTTGGTTGAGTACTGCTGATTCGGTGTCATCTCCGCAGAAAATGCGGCCGATACCTGCTTACTTTGCTGCTCGCCTGATGCGGTTAGCACACTGTCTTTACAGTTCAAATCTGCAATGACAGGACCAAGCTCAAGGCTACCTAGCGGGCTTTGAATACCACTCGCACTCCAAACTAACGTACCTTCGCCTGTCTTACACCAAGGTGCGGCGTAAGTCGCATGACGGATATTAAGCTCTAGCTGACCTTCCACACCGACTGGTACCGGAATTCGCGCTTGCTCAACCACTTTAGCAGCAGGGATCGAAGCAACAAGGTTTTCTGCATAAGGACCGCTCGTTAAGCTATAACCCACTAAGCCACGGCCACGCACATCCATATCGCTGCCACGGCCAAAGCGAACCGAAAACTCGGTTTTACCAGCAAACAAGCTCGATAATTGGAAGTCCCAGTTCACTTCTCCAATGTCTTGATTCTGCCAACGCACGCTCGTTGCACTGCCTTGCCATACTGTGCCTTGTGCACCTTGAATGTCCAAGCCTCTCACGGTAGGTGCTTGCTTCAACACCCAAGAGACAGGCAAACCAGCAAGTAAGCTAACTGAGAAAAAGGCAATAAAAATAACAACGTAAAGTACTGCTCGTTTCACCTTAACCTCGCTTAAATTGCAGACGGTTGACATCGATCATACCGGCTTGCTCTGTTCGATCGATATCTAGGAATTCCACTTCAATGCCTTGCTGTTCTTTCAAGTATCGCAGCCAATCTACCATCTGGTTGAACGCTAATGGCTTGATCCAAACTTGAACACTGTCATTTCGTGGCTGCACTCGAATTAATTCAACCTTGTATCGGCGGGCAGAAGAGGACACCACTTGGTTAAGTGGCTGGCTAGAAAAGCTGACACCACCGCTTTTGCGCAACGTTGTAATGTCATCGGCTTTATCTTGCACCCAGTTCAGCAACTGCTTTTCACTTTGAATGCGAGATTGAGCTAACTCAGCACGCTGATTCATTGGTTGCAGAATTCCCCAATAGAGAACGCCCACCACCGCCATCGCGCCGCAACCCATCACTAGACGTTGCTCGCGTTGCGAGATGCTGCTCCACCAAGTTTGAACTGGAGAGATTAAGTTCTTCATCATCAACCTCATAAACGCTTCAACACAAAGCTGCCCATTACCACATCCCCGTTGCGGTTAAGCTGGCCTTGTTCGACATTAAATTTCTCGGCCAACTTCACTCGCGCTTCCTCAAATGGTTGGAAGCCGGAGCTACTCGCTTGAATTCGGACTTCACCTCGTTGGCCATCATATTTGAAGCTGGTGATCTGCAATGCTTTTACCTGACCAAGAGTAGAAGGCAACGCTGCCAACCAAGAGAGCATAGGCTCATCACTTGCACCACCGGATAAACGACGCTCTTCATCTGTCATCTGACGTTTCAGATAACTAACGGTTGGAATGCGGCGCTTGTCCGGAAAAACTTGGCGGAAGATACGTTCACTTTCATCTCGGTAAGCTTGAGCTTGCGCCTCGTACTTGTGCACCATCAACAATTGTTGAGCCACCATCACAACCAGTAACACGCCAGCGGCGATCGCCGTGGTTTGCCATACCTTCACGTATTTGCCCCATGAAGATTTTGGCTTAAAGCGACCAGTCAGAAGATTGGTTTTGCTATCTGCCACGCCTTTTGCGAGTAACGCCATGGCCATCTCTTCTGGCTTCGCAACCCAAAGCTCATTGGCGGCTGACTCTGGCAGTGAACTGTAGCACTCCAACTTCCACCCCGGGTTACTTTGCAGATAAGCCGACAGATATAAGTCCAGCCAAGAGGTATCCACCGCGACACCTTGAGTGTGCGTATGACGGATCAACCATTGCTCTCCGATTGATACCGCCGTGCTGCTTTCATTGGCAGCTGGCAGCGCCAATACATCCGGTAAGAGTCGTTTAATCGTAATACCTTGACTGGAAAAGCGCTTCAAAATGGTTTGAATCCATGCCCGTTCAACCGCACATATCTGCGCTTTGTCAGCTTGCTTACCTAATACGGTAAAATGCAAACCTTCGACATCTTGCGCGACGTCGTCTTCAACCAAGTACGGCAACATGCTATCAAACTGACGTGCGGCACCTGGTGGGATATCCACTTCGGTGAGTACCACATCATTACTTGCCAACAACGCCACCACGGGACGCTGCTCAGCATACGCGACCAGTTCATCCAGATGTTCCCATCCGGCGATTTCACCACTGGCAATCACTTCTTGCTGTTGTGTCGACCAAACCAACCATGGAATGGTGCTTTGTTGTTCGCTACTCAGCCGAACGGTCAGAAACTCGCTCACTGATTCCTCCAAAACGACGGCGAACGACTGTCACCGTTTCTCTATTCGTACTTTGCAAAAGACTGCGGATACGTACTCGGGATTCATCCACCAGCACTTGCGCATCCAACTCAAAAAAGGCGCTGTCTACACCCAAATAGCCTTTGGCCTTTTTCTTTACATCATCACTTAAGCCAGCTAATTCTGACTCGGCTAAAAATTCATCAACACTGTCCCAACCATCGAAAGGGCGTTTCTCGATCAACTGCACCGCATCACTGTTGCTCAATCCTGGAGTAAACATCGCCACCAGAATCGGCGCTTGCTCTACCTCAATGGTATTGACATTCAATCGCCAATCATCGCTAGGGAGTGCACAAATTAAAGGCGCCACCTTTTGAAAAATGTCACCCGAAACCTGGTACACCGCGCGAAGCTCACTGGCATCCGCCACCCAAGCATTTGGCGGCAAGTAAGCAGGCTTCATCGCTTCGTAAGTACTGTCTTCTACGCCCGTTGTCGAACGCACGCTATTGTCACTGTCAACGTATTCCCAGGTGGAGTCAGCAATAACTTCCGCTTGATACGGCTCAACATCAGACTCTTCCAACAAACGCTGGAGCACTTGCACTAAATACGGCCGTGTTGTTTGTTCACCTGTCGGTTGGACACTTGCGAGTGCATTCAGATTGAAGCAAGCTTGCTTATCAATAATGCGCCCCGCGGCTTGGCCATAATCAAGCGGATACACTTGTTCTTTGATTGCCCAAGGCTGGCTTAAGTTAATGGTATCGCTGTCTTTATAGCTCTGTTCGATACCCACTTCGGCCAACGCTTCAACTCCCAAGCTGTACCAATAGGCTTGCTGGTAATGAATCTGATTTGCGCCGCGCTGAAACTGCAAAAACAAACGCTCAGACATGCTCGCTGCAATCGTGGTCATGATCGCGAGCAGCATCAGGACAATAATGAGCGCAACGCCGCGCTGACGGTTAGCCATTGTTGCCTCCGGATCCGCCATTGGCAGAGTCATTTCCCGAGGCACCCTCTTGTTCACTTGCGATCAACTTGCCATTGGGCGTCAAATAAGTACGCGTAATTTCACCGTAATCTTTCAACTGCAAGATCACCGAGACGGCTTGGGGTAATTCTTGATTGCTTTCCCACGTTTTTTTCCACGATTTACCATCGTAAAATCGCATATCCAACCCGTCGACCTGAGTCAAAAGTGGGGTAATAACCCCTTCTTGACCAACTGGCGTGTCAGGATAGCGCCACCAGACTCGCTGCAACACATTGTCTTTAATGCGGTAACCCACTTTCGTCACTTCGCCTCGTGGGAATTGCTGTTGTGGGTTGTGCCACCCAACACGCGTAAACATCACCCCTTTCGCGTCCGAATCCAACAGATAATCCGACCAAAAAATCAGTTGATTCGACGGTTCTTCACCGTTGGTGCGCATTTGCCGCATTGCCATCTGACGAAAATCGTTATCCATCATCACCATGGCACGCTGCAGTTCATTCAAACGCTGTGTACGCTCTTGCGATAACACATTACTGCGCTGTACCTGAGACACCACTTGATAGGCTGCAACGCTCAAACTGGCAAAAATCGCAATGGACACCAACACTTCGATCAACGTAAAGCCACGTTGCTGACGCTGTCGATTGGCGCGTTTAGCGGTATGTTGAATTCTACTGAGCCACATAACTTCTCACCGTCACCACTGGACTCGCGTTTTTCTCCGTCGCAACGCTAATATCAAATGCTTTCAGCAATGGCTGCGTAGTGGCAACCGGCGTGACTTTCCAGTACCAAGTGCGCCCTGCTAGCTCTTCGGTACCGTTTTTAGCTTTTAACTTTTCAGTTGCGAGCATCACATTGGCCATTTGGTTATCCACAACCATGGCTGCAAACATTTTTTCTTCTAAATAGCTGACGGTATTGATGTGCTGGCTCACCGAGCGAATGACACTGATCGCCGCCGTGGCAAAAATCGCGAGCGCTACCAACACCTCAAGCAACGTCATGCCTCGTGTTTGTCGGTGCGATGCGCCAATACGATTTGGCTTAGAATGTCGTATTGTCATCGTCTTCCGCTTCTTCTCCTGGTGCGAGTAGTTTTATCTCACCAGTTTCTTTACCAATGATTCGCCAACCGTCATTAAACGTATCACCATCTTCAGGAAAGAAAGAAAGCGTGAATGGCGTAATCTCTGCACTTGAAAAAATGAACACCTGAGGTGGCTTCACTTTTTTCTTCTCTTTGTCCTCTTCCTCAGCAAACATGTCCTCATCAAACAAAGAGCCAGGTTCAAACAACCGTTCGTCTTTATCCCACGCACCGCCACCTAAATCCAATTGCAGTGAAATATCCCCCTCGAGCTTTGTTTCGCTTGGGATCTGCTTTAATTCAAGTGGTTGCCAACCGTCTTGGGTCAAACTGAGCAATGCATAACTAGATTTAACGTCATCAACACGCAGACCGAAATCTTTGCCACTTAGCACCGCTTCTTCATTGAGCAGTTGTAAGCGCTGAAAAAAACTTTGTGCGTACTGTTTAGAAAGGTCTTTTTGACTGGTCGGCAAAGTAGCGATCACCGCAACGGCGGTAAGAGATAACAAAACCAGCACCAATAGAATTTCTATTAATGTAAAACCTTGATGTTTTTGCATTTGCTTCATTAGTGCTAGTTTAAGCTCAATATTATTGGAAATCTTGCATGTTCCAGTTGCCGATATCTGTTGCAGGGCCTTCACCACCCTCTTGGCCATCTGCGCCTAGGGTGAAAATATCAATCGTACCGTTATCGCCAGGGCTTAGGTACTGGTACTCGTTACCCCAAGGATCGTTTGGCAAACGCTTAATGTAACCACCATCACGGTAGTTGCGTGGCTCTGGGTTAGACGGTTTGCTTACTAATGCGTCTAGACCTTGGTCTGTCGTTGGGTAAACGCTGTTATCCAACTTGTACATGTCCAATGCGTTTTCCAACGCCACAATGTCTGTGATCGCTTTTTGTTGATCGGCTTTCTCTTTGTTACCAAGTAGGTTTGGCACCACAAAGCTCGCCAGAATACCCAAGATAACGACAACAACCATCACTTCTAAAAGTGTAAAGCCTTGCTGTTTACTACGCTTAAATTTCATTGTTTTCTCCAAAAGTTAGATTCAAGCCATGTCATCAATAGACACGTCTTAACCCGAATTTTATCCGCTCATCAAGTTATTCATTTCCAACATTGGCATCAAGGTCGCCATCACGATGAAAAGCACCAGGCCAGCCATCAATGCAATCAATGCGGGCGTAAAAATACCTAAAGCAATATTAACTGTGGATTCAAAGTTTTGATCTTGGTTATCTGCCGCACGAGTCAACATGCTTTCCAGTTCACCACTTTGTTCACCACTGGCGATCATATGCAGCATCATAGGTGGAAACAGACGAGTCTGATCCAATGCCTTACGCAAGCTCGCCCCTTCTCGTACGTTATCTGCCGCAATGAGTACTTGCTGTTTCACGTAACGGTTCGACATCACGTCCACCGCCACTCTCATGCCTTCAAGAATTGGAATCGCGCTTGATGTACAAATAGACAAGGTACGCGCAAATCGTGCCGTGTTGAGTCCTTTTGAAATTTTGCCGACCAGCGGCAAACTGAGTATTTTTCTATCCCAAGACAAGCGAAAGTTTGGTTTTTGCAATGCGAGTTTGAGGCCGTAAAAAAACACCACTACCACGACAAAGATAATGAAGCCCCACGCTTGAACAAACTCACTGGCTGCCAGCAGAATTTGGGTCGATTGCGGTAATTCTTGTCCCATTTGAATGATAGGTTCGATGATTTTCGGCACCACAGAAGAGAGCAGCAAAGAGACGATGCCCACAGCAAAGACCACCAATACCACTGGGTAAATCATCGCTTGCAGCAATTTAGAGCGCATCTTCTGACGGTTTTCTACGTAGTCGGCCAAACGCGCCAAAACCGCATCAAGATGACCCGACTTTTCACCCGCCGCCACCATTGAACGATACAGCTCATCAAACACATGCGGGTAATCACCTAAGCTATCAGCCAGTGGGTAACCTTCGGTGACCTTGGAGCGAACAGCAGCAATCATCGAACGAATACGCGGCTTCTCTGCTTGTTCTGAAACCGCCTTGAGGCACTCTTCAAGCGGCATGCCTGACTGTACTAACGTAGAAAGTTGGCGCGTGATCAGTGCGAGCTCGGCAGTCTTGATGCCACGCTTAAACCCCACCGTCGTTGAAGACTTAGCGGCTTTTGCTTTGGCTTCCATCACCTCCACAGGGATCATTCCCTGCTCTTTTAGGCGTTGGCGCACCTGACGGGCATTATCCCCTTCAATCGTGCCTTTCTTTTGCTTGCCTTTCGCATCCAGCGCTTTGTATTCAAATGCCGCCATTACACTTCCTTGGTTACGCGCATCACTTCCTCAAGAGAAGTAATACCAAGACGTACCTTACTCAGTCCATCGCTGCGAATACTTGGCGTGTGCGCACGTACCGCTTTTTCAATTTCTTGTTCACCCGCTTCGCGATGGATAAGTTCTTGCACTTTCTCATCCATCATCAGTAGCTCGTGAATACCAGTACGGCCACGATAGCCTTTATGGTTACACGCTTCACAGCCATTGGCACGATGCAGAACCAGAGACTCATGCTCTGCCATGCCAAACAATTTCTTCTGTTCTTTGTCCGCTTCGTAAGGCTCTTTACAGTCTCGACAAAGCGTACGAACTAAGCGTTGCGCAAGTACGCCAAGTAGCGAAGATGAAATGAGGAAAGGTTCAATACCCATATCACGCAGACGCGTAACCGCACCAATCGCGGTATTGGTGTGCAGGGTCGACATCACTAAGTGACCCGTCAACGAGGCTTGAACGGCAATCTGCGCCGTTTCCAAGTCACGGATCTCACCCACCATCACCACGTCCGGGTCCTGACGTAAAATCGCACGCAAACCACGGGCGAAAGTCATGTCCACTTTTGGATTGACCTGTGTCTGACCAATACCATCGATATCAAATTCGATCGGGTCTTCAACCGTCAGAATGTTACGTTCGTTGCTGTTAATCTCTTGCAAGCCCGCATACAACGTGGTTGATTTACCAGAACCGGTTGGGCCGGTCACCAAAATGATGCCGTGAGGGCGCTGAATCAGGTGAGCAAAGCTGCTATGCACCGATGGCGTCATACCTAGGCTATGCAAATCAAGCCGAGTGGCATTTTTGTCTAATAGACGCATTACCACACGCTCGCCGTGTGAAGAAGGCATGGTCGAGACACGCACGTCAACGGCACGCCCACCAATACGTAGTGAGATACGACCATCTTGAGGCACGCGCTTTTCTGCGATATCCAGTTTCGCCATGACTTTCACACGGGAGACCAGCAACGGTGCCAGCTTACGGCTTGGGGTTAAGACTTCACGTAGAACACCATCGACACGGAAACGAATAGAAAGGGTTTTCTCAAATGTCTCGATATGGATATCCGACGCCCCTTCTTTGATCGCTTCACCCAACATGGCGTTGATCAATTTGATGATTGGCGCGTCATCTTCAGACTCTAACAAGTCCTCATCATGTGGCAGCTCTTCCGCCAGAGAGAAGAAGTCATCGCTATCCGCACCAATGTCCTCCATCAACTGACGTGCTTCAGAAGAGTCGCGTTGATACGCTTCTGTCAGCTTTTTATCAAATGCCTCTTTGTCGATAGGCTGAGGTATAAAGCTTTGTTTGAGTACGCGGCGCACTTCAACCAGAGCCGCTGGATTAAGCGGCTCAACGTAATACAACATTGGAGGGCGCTCAGGGTGCTCCGTCTCCAATACCAGTTTAAAGCGATTGGCAAAACTGAATGGCAGACGACGCAAGCTTGGCGCTGTGTCTAACATATCCACCATTACTTCACTTCCATTTGGTCGATGAATACTTGAATTTCTGCTGGGTACTTACGTTCGTGACCAAACTCTGGAAGCACTGGAATATGGTCATCCGCCATTAGCTTCAAACCTTGGTCTGCTTTATAGAGCTGCTCTGCACGAATAAAGTTGTACTTACGTTGCGTAATGCCATCGGCCGTCACGCCATCGCGAATAATCGTTGGCTTAATGAACACCATCAAATTTTTCTTTTCTACCTGAGTGCTGGTCGATTTGAACAAATGGCCAAGCACGGGAATGTCACCAAGCAGTGGCACTTTCGATTCGCTTTCTAACGCACGCTCATCAATCAAGCCGCCAAGTACCAGCATTTGGCCGTCTTGCACCATGACGGAGGTATTCAATTGACGTTTAGCAAAGCGCACATCAACAGCGCCGTTGGCACCGAGAACGTTGGAGACTTCTTGCTCAATGTTCAACTGCACGGAATCACCTTCGTTGATCTGAGGGACCACTTTCAGCTTGATGCCCACTTCTTTACGATCAACGGTTTGGAATGGGTTATCGTTATTTGAGCCCGCCGTAGAGCCCGTAATCACGGGGACTTCTTCACCGACGATAAAGGATGCTTCACCGTTGTCCATCACGGTAATACTTGGTGAAGACAGAATGTTAGAGTTCGAGTCGGTGGCTACCGCACTGATCAGCGCCGTCCAGTCACCCATAACGATGCTCATTGCAGCGCCATTAACACCGCCGAGTGCAGCGGCGAGTGTCGAGTAATCCCCATCTTCAGTGTATTCACGGGTTTCCCACTGATTGTTTTCACTATCCCAGAAACTTTCTGTTTTAGTGATGTCTTTCGCTTCTTCCAGACCAACCATAACTTGGCCGATCGGTGCGCCAGTGTTGCCATATTGAATCACCGCGCCTGTCTCTAGCGAACCCCACTGCACGCCCAAGTTCACGCCGTCGCCTTCAGCCATCTCGACAATCAGTGCCTCAATCAATACCTGCGCGCGGCGAATGTCTAATTGAGCAATCACGTCTTGCAAGGCCATCATGATATCTGGCGGCGCCGTTAATACGAGTGAATTGGTCGCTTCGTGAGCCGCAATCACGACTTCACCGCGTTGCGTACTCGATGCACCATTTTGACCTGCTTGCTTCTCTGCTTGCAGGTTGTCAGAAACGCCTTTAAGCACGTCAACCAAGTCTTCTGCTTTGGCATACTTGAGGTAAACCACTCGGTTATTGCCTTTGGTCGCCATTTCTACATCAAGTTGACGAATCAAACGTTTCAGGCGAGCACGTACTTTCGGATCACCAGAAATCAACAGCGAGTTAGTACGCTCATCAGCCACAATTTTTGGCTCGAGGAATTCAGGTGTGCTTTTCTGATTGGTGGTTTTATTCAAGGCATCAACGATACGTACCATTTCCGCAGCAGAAGCATTACGTAACTCCACCAGTTCCACTTCTTTGTCGCCAGCTTGATCTACACGCTTGATGATCTCTGCTAAACGGTTGACCACCGCAGCGCGACCTGTGATCAAAATGATGTTGGCTGGATCGTAGTGCACCACGTTACCCGCGCCAGCATTATCAATAAGCTGACGCAGCAAAGGAGATAACTCACGCACCGAAACGTTACGCACCGCCACAACGCGAGTGATGACGCTATCACCCGGTTCCGCGTTACTGCTCACCACAGGAATCGCCGACGTTTTTGCATCTTTGGCTTTGATGACCTTGAGAATACCATCTTCCATTTCAACCACGGCGTAACCGTACACTTCGAGTACATTAAGGAAAAAGCTGTAGTACTGCTTTTCATTTAATACGTCATAGCTGCGTACGTCGATTTTTCCGCGTACTGAGGGGTCAACAATAATGGTCTTTTCTAAGTTACGACCAACAATGTTGATGAATTCTTGAATATCCGTGCCTTTAAAGCTGGCACTGTATTCGTTCGCCATCGCACTTGGTGCGCAGAGAAGAGTCCCTGCCAATAACCAAGCACTTTTGCTAAACCAATGTTTCACGTATGTCTCCCTGAACTTACGCAGATTGCCTAAGTATTACAATTGGATATAGATGTCGTACTGCTGGCCATCACGCTCAACAGTCAAATTCAGCTCTTGCGGATCGTTCATCACCTGCATCAGTTGTACTGAAGATGACGGATCACTTAAATCGATCCCATTTAATTGCACCGCAATATCACCCGCTTTTAGACCGACATCATTAAACAGCGCCGGATCACGACCTGGTGAGACGCGATAGCCGACAATTCCCCCCTCTTTTTTCACTGGGGAAATGTTGATGTACTTAAATACGCTCTGCGGATCTTGTGCGATTTCCGCTCGAATTTGATCTAACTTATCACCCACGGTTGACGAGACAGCTGACTTCGTTGCTTGTGGTCGGGTCGCCTGAGGTGTTTCAGACAACTTCTTGTATTCAATACCCTGCAGCATCAGAGTTTCATCACGGCCTTGATTATCAATGATCACACGATCCACCAATACCGCTTTTAATTTCGCTCGTGTCCCTTCGATCTCTTCACCAATGCCGTAAGTCGCTTGTTTACCGCGATTCGCGATAACGGCTAGGCTCGTGTTGGCATTGGAACTTGCCACTGCCCCAACCAAGGTAAGGTTTAACCGAGTTTTCGGCGCATCTTTCACCACGGGCTGCTCAATGACGACCGGCTTTTGCTCCGTGTATTGACCGAATAAATTGGCGCTTTGGAGGGCATTAAAGTCGATGACATCACGCTGGTTGTTCAATGAGACGTCGCTGACTGACGGTTTCCATTGAGCCACATCCGCCGTTTGAGGCATGACTAACCACACCACTTTACCGAGAATCCACCCAGTAATGGCAATAAATAGGCAAGTTAAAAACAAACTGAGTTTTGCTTGAATAGCACGATGATTGGACTTGATCTGAGCCAGTAGCGGGCTACTTGATAATCCTGCACTTAGCTCTAAACGCTTCACTGAACTCATTCCTTTATTCTAACGTCAGCCGTCCTTGTTATAGGCGAAAACGACTCTACGTTGCTAAATTTGCAATAAAATTACTACTCAACAAAGAGCGCCAAACTATATCACAACTTAAATTTTGTACCTTTTTTCTTATTGAGTTTTTGCCAACTCCCTTGAAAAAAAACCGCCTTAACACCATCTATAGGTGAATAATCCACCAGTCATTGCACCATTCGTGCAGTGATTAGATAGTGTAGAGTTCTATGAGTTCCGAAAATGAAGCCGTAAGGCTAGATAAATGGCTTTGGGCAGCCCGATTCTATAAAACCCGCTCTATCGCTCGTAATATGGTCGATGGTGGCAAAGTCCACTATAATGGCCAACGAAGCAAACCGAGTAAAATCGTAGAGCTGGGTGCAGAGATCCGCCTTCGTCAGGGTAACGAAGAGAAAACCGTGGTTATCGAGAAAATCTCCGACCGACGTATGGGTGCACCTGTCGCACAAACGCTCTATCGCGAAACTGAAGCAAGCATCAGTCAACGTGAAGAGATGGCGACGCAACGTAAACTGAACGCCCATAACCCAAGTCCCGAGCGCCGCCCAGATAAAAAGCAGCGTCGTGACATCATCAAGTTCAAACACCAATAGAAGCCGGAATTACCCACGAGGAAAGCACTCCATGGCAAATAATGTTTTAAACCGCTACCTGTTCGAAGACCTTTCAGTGCGTGGCGAGTTGGTACAATTGGATGAAGCATACCAACGTATTATCTCCAGCAAGGAATATCCGGCAGCATTGCAAAAGCTGTTGGGTGAGCTACTCGTTTCAACCACACTTTTGACGGCAACTTTGAAATTCGAAGGCTCAATCACCATCCAACTGCAAGGTGATGGTCCGGTGTCTCTCGCGGTTATCAATGGTGACCATGACCAGAAAATCCGTGGCGTTGCACGCTGGGAAGGCAACATTGCTGATGACGCTAGCCTGCATGACATGATGGGCAAAGGCTACCTAGTGATCACTATCGAGCCGAAGAAAGGTGAGCGCTACCAAGGTGTCGTAGGCCTAGAAGGTGACACGCTAGCAGAAGTGATCGAAGGTTACTTCGCAAACTCAGAGCAGCTAAAAACGCGTCTATGGATCCGCACTGGCGAGCATGAAGGTAAAGCACACGCGGCGGGTATGATGATTCAAACCATGCCAGATGGTACAGGCACACCTGAAGATTTCGAGCACTTAGAGCAACTAACCGACACGGTAAAAAATGAAGAGTTGTTCACGCTAGAAGCCAATGAGCTGCTATACCGACTGTACAACCAAGACAAAGTTCGCCTGTACGAGCCGCAACCAGTGGAGTTCCATTGCGGTTGCTCACGCGAACGCAGTGGCGCAGCCATCATCACGGTAGAAAAGTCTGAAATTTATGACATTTTGGCCGAAGAAGGATCAGTTTCTTTACATTGTGATTACTGCGGCACGTCATATTCATTTGACGAATCTGAGATCACCGAGCTATATGTACAAGCTCAGCCAAAGAGCAAAACGCTACATTAATTTTCATAGCTTACCAAGCTTGTAATTTACCTATCAAAAGGCCAGCGCTATGCTGGCCTTTTTGTGACCCAACCCCCGTAACATCTAGCTTTGCATGTAATAAAGCAACCTCTTAATTTTAAAAGATTAATAATAACTTTGCTCTGGCGCAATGGATTGTGCACACGATAAACTACTCAAACCAATATGTGACGGGACACCTAAATCCACATGTAAATAGTGGGTATTTTTTGACCTATATCCCTGTTTTCTCCCCGCCCCGTTGCTAGCATGTGAGTAGATAAATTTAAAAACAATATTACAAAATCCCTACAAAATCCTAATAAGGAGCACCTATGACCGTTATGGAACATACAAAGGCTGCAACACTTGATCTAACCAAGCATGGACTGCATAACGTCAAAGAGGTTATTCGTAACCCGAGCTATGAAATGCTGTTCGAGGAAGAAACCCGTCCTGACCTGGAAGGTTATGAACGTGGTGTGGTGACAGAACTCGGTGCGGTAGCCGTAGATACCGGCATCTTTACTGGTCGCTCACCAAAAGATAAGTACATCGTTAAAGACGAAACCACTGAAGAGCACATGTGGTGGACTTCCGATGCAGTGAAAAACGACAACAAACCAATCAACAAAGCAGTATGGAATGACCTAAAAGCGCTCGTGACCAACCAGCTTTCTGGTAAGCGCCTATTTGTGATTGACGGTTATTGTGGTGCAAACCCAGACACTCGCCTGAGCATTCGAGTGATCACTGAAGTCGCATGGCAAGCGCACTTCGTAAAAAACATGTTCATCCGTCCAACAGAAGAAGAGTTGGCAACGTTTGAACCAGACTTCGTGGTAATGAACGGTGCGAAATGCACTAACGAGAAGTGGGAAGACCACGGTCTTAACTCTGAAAACTTCACGGTATTCAACCTAACAGAGCGCATGCAACTGATCGGCGGTACTTGGTACGGCGGCGAGATGAAGAAAGGCATGTTCGCGATGATGAACTACTTCCTGCCGCTAAAAGACATCGCATCTATGCACTGTAGTGCCAACATGGGTGAAGAAGGCGACGTAGCGATTTTCTTCGGTCTATCTGGTACAGGTAAAACTACCCTATCGACCGATCCTAAACGTGCACTGATTGGTGATGATGAGCACGGCTGGGATGATGACGGCGTGTTCAACTTCGAAGGCGGCTGTTACGCGAAGACCATCAAACTATCGAAAGAAGCGGAACCAGATATCTACAACGCCATCCGTCGCGATGCGCTGCTAGAGAATGTGACGGTTCGCAATGATGGTTCTATCGACTTTGATGACGGTTCTAAGACAGAGAACACTCGCGTGTCTTACCCATTGCATCACATCGACAACATCGTGAAGCCAGTATCGAAAGGCGGTCATGCAAACAAAGTGATCTTCCTATCGGCAGACGCATTTGGCGTACTTCCTCCCGTGTCTAAACTAACACCTGAGCAAACTAAGTACCACTTCCTATCAGGCTTTACGGCCAAACTAGCAGGTACAGAGCGTGGTATTACAGAGCCAACACCAACCTTCTCTGCCTGTTTCGGCGCAGCGTTCCTAACGCTACACCCAACTAAGTACGCAGAAGTACTGGTGAAACGCATGGAAGCGGCAGGTGCAGAAGCTTACCTGGTGAACACGGGCTGGAATGGTAGTGGCAAACGTATCTCTATCCAAGATACACGCGGCATCATTGATGCCATCCTTGATGGTTCAATTGAAAACGCACAAACGAAGCACATTCCAATCTTCAACCTAGAAGTGCCAACTTCACTACCAGGTGTGGATCCAAGCATCCTTGATCCTCGTGATACCTACGTTGACCCACTACAGTGGGAAAGCAAAGCGAAAGATTTAGCAGAGCGTTTCATCAATAACTTTGATAAATACACTGACAACGCAGAAGGTAAGTCATTGGTGACTGCTGGTCCTCAACTCGACTAAACCACGATCTACGTCTTCGTGACTTAGCTACAAAAACCATCGTCAAGCCCCTATTTTGAGGGGCTTTTTATTGAATCCCACCCAAGATTGATACAAGCTTAAGCCTATCTAAGTAAGTCAACGACTCGCGACTTACTCCACATTACGTACAGGCTTTAGTCGGATGAAAACAGCAGGTCGGATTCTACTTTTTATACTCATACTCGCCATTGCAATTCCAGCGGCCTTTGTAACCATGCTGACCACCTCCTATTCTCGCCAAACATGGCATCTGATTTCGGATCTGGTCGACCTACCACTGCAAGCAGATAACGTTCAGTACGAGTTCCCATACCATCTCACCCTCAACAGAATTGCGTTCAAGCAAGAAAGCCTGCCGTTCATTGATCAAGTGGATATATGGCTTAACCCAGACATTCGTCGAGATGGACAATGGATTTTCGATAGTTTGCTGATCGATGGTCTAGATCTTCAGCAAGGGATGCCAACTCTGCCAAACCTAGCCACGGTTTACTTCCACCAAATTGCCTTGAAGAACCTCGACTACGCCGATGATGCATTCAGCATCAATGGGGTGAACATACAAATCCAGGAACCAACTTGGTCAAGCGACACTCAGCAAATACCATATGGAGAGATCCAACTTTCTGCCGAACAATGGTATTGGAATGGAGAAGCGTTTAATAAGCTCCTACTGGACGTAGACTACAGAGCGCAAGACAGCACGCTCTATGGTGCATCGTTTAACTGGCGCGGCAGCGAAGTTTCAGGCCAAGGCGAGCAATACCCACAAGGTTGGTCACTGGTGAATGTGACCGTAGATAAGCTGAATATCAACAACCTACAACTGCAATCCTTGCTCGCTAAGCCTTGGCAAGAACTGCCAATTACGATCACTCATATCAATAGTCTCGATCTGCTCAATGCCGATATCGAGTACGGTGATTGGCACTGGAAAAACCTAGAATTGTCACTAGAAAATGCCACTCTGCCGCTCTCACTATGGAATACAACCGCTCAACTTTCTCTGCAAGCAGACAGCGTGCATTTTCAACAACAAACTGCGGTAGAACCTAGACTGAATGCCCAACTCAAACCGGGCGAGATCCGGCTGCAAGAACTGAGCTTAGATTGGCAGCAAGGCGCAGTACGAGTATCAGGCCACTTCGAGCCACACCATTGGCAAATCAGCAACGCTACCATCAGTGGCTTGAAGTGGGCAATTCAACCTGAAGATAAGACCGATTGGTGGCAAACCGCCACAAAAAAACTCCACCAAGTCGATATTAAGCAATTAGAGATTGAACGCAGCCAAGTCATCCAATTATCTAAACAACCTTACTGGCAGCTTTCTGGTTTGAATTTGGAAGGCGACCAACTTGAAGTGAAACATCGCCACGGACACTGGGGGATGTGGCATGGAAAACTCGATGCCAGCGTCGTCAATGCCAGCTATGGCCAAGTACTGTCCTCTCATGCGGCGCTTTCAATGCAAAGTGACAACGGTCAGTGGCAGCTCACTCGCTTATTTGCACCGCTTGAACAAGGCTATATTGAAGGCTTTGGCCAAGTAGAATTAAGCCCCCCTAGCCAACCGTGGACGCTCAATCTCAATGCCGATGGCATCCCATTGCAACTATTCCACCCATATTTGCCAAAGGCACTGGCACTAAATGGTTTCTCCGACCTGAGCCTAGATTTGCAAGGCTTGGTTGGCGATCGCAATATGCTTGCCTATAGCTTAACGGGCCATGTTGAGGCCAACTTGCGTGACACCACCTTGAAATCACAAGCTGACCATTCACTCAAAGCCGTCATATTGAGCCCACTTCGTTTAGATGCTCAGCGTGGCGAGGTCTCCATCCAGCCTATTGCCCTCTCTGGCAAAAGCATAACTGGCAAAATATCGGGCGAGTTTGATATGGCAAATAATCCACTGAGTGGCATTGTATATACGCTAAATGACGTATGCGGGGCCATCAGAGGTGACGTACTCAGTAAAGAAGTGGAGATAAACGAATGTGTAAGTAACCCCAAGCAACAGAAGGAAGTGGCGCAAGTTCAAGCGGAAGCGGTCCAAATGACAAGTGAACCCGCAAAGCACAATGTCTTCGATAAACCGACTATAGAGGAACCGAGAGAGGAGTTCCCCGAAGAAATTATCGAAGAAAATGAGCCAGTTAAGCCCTCTATTTCCGAAGATCAATCTGCCTCAGGTGACAAAGAAAACGCAACAGAACAAACACTAACAGCGGAGTAATTTCGAGTAGTTAGGCAGTAGCATGTAAGTGCCAACAAAATCGACGGCTGGCACATCCCCACTGTAAATCACCACATGAATAACAATGCGAGCTTTACGCCCAGATGCTAAGCGATCCAAATCACCACTGATACCATCAAGTGACGTGCTAGCGACGGGATTTTGCTCCACTGGGTGACGATATCGAATCGAACTGTCGGCTAAAACGATATCGCCATGTAAACCACGTTCTTTCATCAACAGCCATGTCATCCCCCAGCCAGTCAATGTCGCTAAGGTGAAAGCAGATCCCGCAAATAAGGTGTTATGCGGATTCAAATTTGGATTGAGCTGCGCACTGCACTCAAACTGATAGCCTGTATACTGATTGATTTTGATGCCCATTTTGTCACTAATTGGGATCTGCTCTTCCCAACGTTGTTGCAACTCCATACACCAATCAGGACGACGCAATACCTCCGCCATTGGATCGAGCGGCTTCACCATTTGCTGGTGACGAACTGGACCTCGTTCATCGGTCAGTTCACCTCGACGTTCAAAGCCACTCTTTTCATAGAAAGCGATCGCGTCTTCGCGCGCATTACACACCAGGCGCTTTGCTCCCTCCTGACGGGCCAAAGATTCTAATGCCACCAACACCAAGGAGCCCACCCCCTTACTACGACGATTGTTTTTCACTGCCATATAACGGATCTGACCATCGTTATCTGGGGTGATGTACAAACGCCCAATCGCCATCGGGCGGCCACGACCATCGACAATCATCCGGTGGTGGCTCATCGCATCAAATTCATCGCGCTCCGAACCGACCGGCATCTGCCAAGGCTCTCGCAGCATCTGCCAACGAAACTGATAGTACTTATTAAGCTGATTTTCTGTTTTTGGCGTTATAAGTTTGAACATATCAATCCTTGAAAGTACAAATCAAATGAAAGTCTTAGGAGAAATACCCAAGCAAATTCAATTCACTTGGGCTTAAAGCTTAGACCATGATGTTATGGTTGCTAGGGCACATTGGTTTTTCGAGTGCAATTAAACCTGCAGCCAAAACGTCACTGGGCCATCATTTACCAGAGACACCTTCATATCAGCCGCAAATCGGCCTCGCTGCGTTGGCAACTCTTGCTCACACAGATCAGAAAAATAGTCATACAGACGTTCTGCATCGGCAGGGTGTGCACCACGAGAGAACCCCGCGCGAGTGCCTTTTTTGGTGTCCGCTGGTAACGTAAACTGCGACACCACCAAAACCTTACCGCTCACTTGCTTGACGTTCAGGTTCATTTTTCCTTCATCGTCTTCAAACACACGGTAAGTAGTTACACGATCCATCAAACGTTTTGCTTTTGCTTCATCATCATCCTTCTCGACACCAAGTAGGACAAGTAGGCCTTGGTCGATCGCACCGACTACCTCACCATCGACTCGAACGGCCGCTTCACTGACTCGTTGGATTAGCGCTATCACGACTCTCGCTTCCTTCATTTGTTAATTGAGATTCAGCGGTCGAGTGTATCATTTCTAAGTTATCACTCCAGTGCTCTCTTTCACCAAGTGCAGCCGTGACTTCTGCGCCAATCAGTACAATCAACCAGCACAAATACACCCAAACAAATAGGATCGGAATGGCCGCTAATGCACCGTAAATGAGCTGATAAGATGGGAATTGAGTAATGTAAAAAGCAAACCCCTTCTTACTCAACTCAAACAATAACGCCGCAATGGCCGCCCCAACGATACCATGGGACAGGTATACTTTCTTATTCGGAACAAGTAAGTACAGGCCCATAAAAGCAAAGAAAGACAACAGAAATGGTAGCCAACGCAAGAACACGTTATAGGCTCCTGTAAGCGTTTCATTGTCGATAATTTTTAACGATGTCACATACGACGTCGCCGCAATACTGGCCCCCACCAAAATAGGCCCTAACGTAAGCACCATCCAGTACATTGAGAATGAAAAAACTGGTCGACGCTTATCTTTTACTCGCCAGATATAGTTTAAGTTCTTATCAATATTGGAGATCAGCATTAACGCCGCGACAAACAAAAACGCACCGCCAACCGCCGTCATCTTACCGGTATTCGCGACAAACTCTTGTAGCGCCGTTCTTACTGCGTCTCCTGATGCAGGGACAAAGTTGTCGATGATATAGCCTTGAAGCACATCACCAACGTTTTCAAATACCGGGAATTGAGACAGTATCGATAATAGAACGGTCAACATCGGTACAATAGACAACAGAGTGATATAAGCAAGATAGCCGGCATTCACATTCACGCGATCATGTGTCATGCGCTTAAGCAAATATTTAACAAATGCGACGCTCCCCGGCACGAGCTTGATCAATCTCACCTTGTAACTCTCTGATAACTGGTTCATAGTTCATCTCATAAATTAGCGTCGAGGACATAAGAATGCCTTATTTATTAGCAATTGTACTATCAATTTTCACTTTGACAGGATGTCAGTCCGCTTATTACTCAGCGATGGAGCAAGTGGGCTATCACAAGCGAGAAATCATGGTCGACCGGGTTGAAGATGCCAAAGAGTCACAACAAGATGCACAGGAAGAGTTTACCAGCGCGCTTGAAGCACTTTCCGCTCTTACCAACTTCGATGGTGGTGAGCTAGAATCGGTCTACAACAATATTAATGATAAGTACGAAGACAGCGAGAAAGCAGCACAAGACGTGCGCGATCGTATTGCGGCAATTGAAGATGTCTCTGATGCTCTGTTTGATGAATGGCAAGATGAATTAGAGCTGTACACCAACGCAAAGCTGCGCCGTTCGAGCGAGCAAAAGCTGCGTGAAACCAAATCGTCTTACAAAAGCATGCTAAGTGCAATGAAACGTGCTGAGCAAAAAATGACGCCAGTATTGAACACGCTGCGCGACAATACCCTTTACCTAAAACATAACCTCAACGCTAGCGCTATCGGCTCTCTAAAGGGGGAGTTTTCTAGCTTAGAGAAAGACATTCAGTACGCGATCAAACAGATGAACGCGGCGATTGCTGAGTCAGACAAGTTCCTGCAAAAGCTCAACCAAAAATAAGCAGACTATATCTAACTACCCCCTCCTCCTCGTGAGGAGGGGTTCATTTTCTTATCGCCCAAGCAACCCACTAGCACGCCGAATAAAAGCGACTCTGTCTTCTACCGTTCCCCATGGCACATCGACCACTTGGTAACCCTGTCCAGCATAAGTATCGACTAACGTCTGATGAATCTGCAGTGCTTCCTCAAAACGGTGTGGACGAACCTCATCCTGCACATAAATAGCCGCTTCAGGTCGGCAGGCAAATACCAGGTGATGGTAGCCTATCCCCTCAACAGCAAAGGCTCTCTCCGCACTACAACCGCCGATTTTCAAGTATGCGGCGATATCTGGGATCGCGCGATCAACAAAAGCAATCTCATGACACAAAGCCTGATGTTATTGCTTCCTCATCAATGCAAGACATAACTTAGCGAACGCCGGCAAATTCGTCCAAGGGAGCACTCCATTAGGAATACGACTTTGCTCGGCAATTAACCGACGAGACGCTTCTTCAAAAGTGGCATAACCAAATTCAGACAGAGCCTT
Organism: Vibrio sp. PNB23_22_6; assembly: GCF_052877535.1. Lineage (NCBI taxonomy): Bacteria > Pseudomonadati > Pseudomonadota > Gammaproteobacteria > Vibrionales > Vibrionaceae > Vibrio > Vibrio sp. PNB23_22_6. The sequence continues at coordinate 83,226 of NZ_JBNFXP010000010.1, forward strand.
AACAAGTGTGGTTTTTCCGGCTCCCGGTCCGCCAGTAATGATGATGGGTTTCACTCATGACCTCATTGCTCATCGATCTAAGATCTCTCACCGATTCTGTCGTCATACGGAATCGGTGAGAATCAGGCAATAAAAAACCCTAAGTCGCAGTGCGGCTTAGGGCTTTCTGATATCAACTAACCTAGATTAGAGGATTACTTTGCATCACGTGAAGCACGTTTACGATCGTTTTCTGTCAGGTGACGTTTACGAATACGGATGCTTTCAGGTGTTACTTCTACTAGTTCGTCATCATCGATGAACTCCAGTGCTTGCTCTAGCGTGTATTTGATTGCTGGAGTAAGAACCTGCGCTTCATCAGTACCTGATGCACGAACGTTGGTGAGCTGCTTACCTTTCAGACAGTTTACTGTTAGGTCGTTTGAACGGTTGTGAATACCGATAACCTGACCTTCGTATACTTCATCCGCGTGCTCAGCAAATAAACGACCACGTTCTTGAAGGTTGAACAGTGCGTAAGTCAGAGCTTTACCTGTTGCGTTCGAAATTAGAACACCGTTGTTACGTTGACCGATCGTACCGCCTTTGTGTGGGCCGTAGTGATCAAACGTATGGTAAAGAAGACCAGAACCTGAAGTCAGTGTCATGAATTCTGTTTGGAAACCAATCAGACCACGAGAAGGCATCATGAAGTCCATACGAACACGGCCTTTGCCATCTGGAGACATATCAGTCAGTTCGCCTTTACGAAGACCGATAGCTTCCATGATACCGCCTTGGTTTTCTTCCATGACGTCGATAGTTACCGTTTCAAACGGTTCTTCTAGGTTACCATTTTCATCACGCTTGATGATTACTTCAGGACGAGATACCGCTAGCTCGAAACCTTCACGACGCATGTTTTCGATCAGGATAGATAGGTGAAGTTCACCACGACCTGATACGCGGAAGCGATCTGGGTTATCCGTCTCCTCAACGCGTAGAGCAACGTTGTGAACAAGCTCTTTTTGTAGACGCTCAAGGATGTTACGTGAAGTAACGAACTTACCTTCTTTACCCGCGAACGGTGAAGTGTTTACTTGGAACGTCATGGTTACTGTTGGTTCATCAACAGAAAGCGGAATCATCGCTTCAACGTTGTTCACGTCACAGATAGTGTCAGAGATCTTAAGTTCGCCAAGACCTGTGATCGCAATGATGTCACCTGCGTTAGCTTGCTCGATGTCATGACGTTCTAGGCCAAGGTAGCCCATTACTGTGCCCACTTTACCGTTACGTTTCTTACCATCAGCGCTTACGATAGTCACTTGTTGGTTAGGACGCACTGTACCACGAGTTACACGAGCCACACCGATTACACCAACGTATGAACTGTAATCTAGCTGAGAGATTTGCATCTGTAGTGGACCGTCAAGGTCAACATTTGGCGCTTCTACTTGATCAACGATAGTTTGGAACAGTGGTTCCATGTTTTCGCCAGTTTCGCCTTCTTCTAGCGTCGCCCAGCCGTTTAGTGCTGATGCGTAAACCACTTTAAAGTCTAGCTGTTCATCCGTTGCACCTAGGTTGTCGAATAGGTCGAACACTTGGTCCATAACCCAATCAGGACGTGCGCCAGGACGGTCAATCTTGTTGATTACAACGATTGGCTTAAGACCATGCGCGAATGCTTTTTGTGTAACGAAACGCGTTTGTGGCATTGGGCCGTCAACTGCGTCTACGATAAGTAGTACTGAGTCTACCATCGACATGATACGTTCTACTTCACCACCGAAGTCCGCGTGTCCCGGAGTATCAACGATGTTGATGCGGTAATCATTCCAGTTAATTGCTGTGTTTTTAGCAAGAATGGTAATACCACGTTCTTTTTCGATGTCGTTTGAGTCCATGACTCGCTCTTCAGCTTCGCCGCGAGACTCTAGAGTACCTGATTGTTGTAGTAGTTTATCAACCAGTGTTGTTTTACCGTGGTCAACGTGCGCGATGATCGCGATATTTCTTAATTTATCAATCTGTGGAGTAGCCATGGATTTGATTCACTTAGATAGATGAAATGCCCCCACACTGAGAACGGGTGCTCTCTAGGTGACATTTGCTGATTAAAAAAACGGCCATAATGTACCAGATTTTAGCAAAAAGCATAGAAATATGTGATCTACTCCCGAGCATTTCTGTCAAATTTACGCTTAACGCTCACTTTCTGATGTACAGCGGATTGATTCAGCTCAATTTTATCCCCATCACCGTTAATAGAAATTGACCAACGCTCAAAAAACAGGCTGAATGAACAATAATTTTGTCACATGATGGTGCAACACTAGTTTGACGCACCAAACCTGTGCATCATTAGATCATTTTGGTGCAAACGTTTGCACCAAATGAGCACCAAAAACCACAAGGCACTGAAAATACTGTAATATTTTTTTTGGCACGGTTTTGGCTTTAGATAAACAAGCATCGATTAACGATATGTCAAACAGATTAATCAATGCTGGATTTTATCAACGATTCATCAATCGAGTTTACCGCTTTATTAACACTGGAGGTTATCCAAGATGTCAGTAGAAAACGTTCTATCGCTGATCCAAGAAAACGAAGTTAAGTTTGTTGACCTACGCTTTACTGATACGAAAGGTAAAGAGCAACATATCTCTATCCCTGCTCACCAAATCGACGCAGACTTCTTCGAAGAAGGTAAGATGTTCGATGGTTCTTCAGTTGCGGGCTGGAAAGGTATCAACGAGTCAGATATGGTGATGATGCCAGACGCATCTTCTGCAGTGCTTGACCCATTCACAGAAGACGCAACGCTAAACGTTCGTTGTGACATTCTTGAGCCTGCAACAATGCAAGGTTACGATCGTGACCCACGTTCAATCGCTAAACGTGCTGAAGACTACATGCGCTCTACGGGTATCGCAGACACTGTTCTTGTCGGTCCTGAGCCAGAGTTTTTCCTATTTGACGATGTGAAATTCTCTAACGACATGTCTGGTTCTTTCTTCAAGATCGACGACGTAGAAGCAGCTTGGAACACCGGTACTGAAATCGAAGGTGGTAACAAAGGTCACCGTCCAGGCGTGAAAGGCGGTTACTTCCCAGTCGCACCAGTGGATTCATCTCAAGACATCCGCTCTGCAATGTGTCTAGTCATGGAAGAGATGGGCCTAGTTGTAGAAGCTCACCACCACGAGGTAGCAACGGCAGGTCAAAACGAAATCGCGACGCGTTTCAACACACTAACGGCTAAAGCGGACGAAATCCAAATCTACAAATACGTGGTACACAACGTAGCTCACGCATTTGGTAAGACGGCAACATTCATGCCTAAGCCTCTTGTTGGTGATAACGGCAGCGGCATGCACGTTCACCAATCTCTAGCAAAAGATGGTGTTAACCTATTTGCTGGCGACAAGTACGGTGGTCTATCTGAAACTGCACTTTACTACATCGGTGGTATCATCAAGCATGCTCGCGCTATCAACGCGTTTGCTAACCCATCAACGAACTCATACAAACGTCTTGTACCAGGCTTTGAAGCACCAGTTATGCTAGCTTACTCTGCTCGTAACCGTAGTGCTTCTATCCGTATCCCTGTGGTACCAAGCCCGAAAGCGCGTCGTATAGAAGCTCGCTTCCCAGATCCAGCAGCAAACCCATACCTAGCGTTTGCATGTCTACTAATGGCTGGTCTTGACGGTATCAAGAACAAGATTCACCCAGGTGAAGCGATGGACAAAGACTTGTACGACTTACCAGCAGAAGAAGCGGCAGAAATTCCAAAAGTGGCAGAGTCTCTAGAAGTGGCACTAAAAGCACTTGACGAAGATCGCGAGTTCTTAACTACAGGTGGCGTATTCTCTGATGACTTCATCGATTCTTACATCGCACTGAAATCTCAAGATGTAGAGCGTATCAACATGGCGACTCACCCACTTGAGTTCGAACTATACTACTCAGTATAAGACCCTCGCTGTGTAAGGTGTAAACACAGGTTACTAAATATTAGGCTCGCCTCGCAGGCGGGCCTTTTTTGTATTCGCTCGACTAACTAGGGTGTTTAACATGGAGGGATAACTGAAATACACTCAAACTCTTTTTCTTATGAGTCAAAGCGTAAGCAACCAAAACGTGAAATCATCGATCAAAAGAAGGTGGGCAATGAAAGTTCAGCTTTTACCATCGCTATGCGTGATCAGCAGCTTGCTAATTACCACGGCTTCATTGGCCCAAGTGGCTTACACTTGGGTTGATAAAGAGGGGCAGGTGCACTTCAGTGATACACCAAACCAAGGTGCGCAAGCCATTTCTCTACCAAACCTCGAATCCACTTCATCTGCACCTAGAGTGGAAAATACCGAGTCTCTCACTCCTCAAAAAAAAACACGCCCTGTACCACAAGCGAATGATAAACCAAAAACAGACAAGCCTTTACCGCTTTCCCTCGCTACGCTCGCCCCTCAGCATGATGAAACCATTCGCAGTAATCAAGGAATCATCCACATTCAGCTCGAGGCCAACCGTAAATTAGGTATTGACGAACAGTTGCAACTCTTCCTTGATGGTAAGCCCCATGGCGTGCCACAACACCGTTTAACTTGGCAGCTGAACAATATTGATCGAGGCACCCACACCCTTGCGGTGCAAGCGAAGCGAAGCGGCAAGCTTATTGCATCTACTAGCCCTATAACGGTGCATTTACATAGAGCAAGTATCAAGCCGACCATTAAAGGGGCAAATTAGAATATTTAGTGAAAAAAACGAACTCTAACCACGCTTTTCGCTTTTTCTTCTGAGAATTATTCGCCATACTTACGCTCTATTGCACCAATGTAGTGCAACGCACAGTCACAACGCAAACAAGGACGTAATGTGGATACCAGCCTCTCCTGCGCCATTCTCAATAACATGGTGACAGCAACACTGATTCTTGATGATGAGTTGGCTATTCGCCATGCCAACCCTGCCGCTGAACTACTATTCTCTCAAAGTGCCAAACGCATTATCGATCAGCCGCTATCGCAACTTATCCAACATGCTTCGATGGACTTAGCCCTACTTACACAACCATTACAAAGCGGCCAAAGCATTACCGACAGTGACGTCACTTTTGTCGTCGATGGGCGCCCTTTAATGTTAGAAGTCACCGTTAGCCCGATCACTTGGCAAAAACAGCTGATGCTACTAGTAGAAATGCGTAAAATCGATCAGCAACGTCGTCTGACGCAAGAGCTCAATCAACACGCGCAACAGCAAGCCGCCAAGCTGTTGGTTCGAGGGCTTGCTCATGAAATTAAAAACCCACTCGGTGGCCTGCGCGGAGCCGCACAGCTCTTACAAAAAATGTTGCCAGATCCCTCACTACAGGAATACACCCATATCATCATTGAGCAGGCCGACCGTTTAAGAGCACTCGTTGATCGCCTACTAGGCCCACAAAAACCGGGCAAGAAAAGCGAAGAGAACCTTCATCAAGTTTTGGAAAAAGTTCGCCAACTGGTTGAGCTGGAGTCTCAGCATAATGTCGTGATTGAACGAGATTACGATCCGAGCTTGCCAGAAATATTGATGGATGCCGATCAAATCGAGCAAGCCATGCTTAACATCGTCAGTAACGCAGCGCAGATTCTGTCTCGCCAAGAACATGGAAAAATCACAATTCGCACCAGAACGGTGCACCAAGCGAACATTCATGGTCAGCGTTGTAAACTCGCCGCTCGCATTGAAATCACTGACAATGGTCCGGGAATACCACCAGAACTACAAGATACCCTGTTCTACCCTATGGTCAGCGGCCGTGAGGGGGGCACTGGACTTGGGTTGTCTATTTCACAAAACTTGATCGACCAGCATAGCGGCAAGATTGATGTCGAGAGCTGGCCGGGCCACACCAATTTTACGATTTATTTGCCAATCTGACCAACCTCTATAACTTGAGTATTCGTCAGTAATTAGGCCTTTTGCTGCAAGGATTTATGACATGAGTAAAGGATATGTTTGGGTCGTTGATGACGACAGTTCAATTCGCTGGGTGATGGAGAAAACCCTCTCTTCGGCCAATATCAAATGTGAAACCTATGCCGATGGGGAGAGCGTACTAATGGCGCTCGAACGTGAAGTCCCTGATGTATTGGTGTCTGATATTCGAATGCCAGGCATTGATGGCCTAGAACTGCTTAAGCAACTGCAACAGAATTACCCTGATCTGCCTGTTATCATCATGACAGCACATTCAGATCTCGATGCAGCCGTCAATGCGTACCAAAAAGGAGCGTTTGAATATCTACCGAAACCCTTTGATATTGATGAAACACTCACACTTGTAGAAAGGGCAATCGCCCATAGCCAAGAGAACAAGCGTGAGCATTTACTGCCTGACGATGTACCTGCTGATGCGCCAGAGATCATTGGTGAAGCACCTGCAATGCAAGAAGTGTTTCGAGCCATTGGTCGACTGTCTCGCTCATCAATCTCGGTATTAATTAATGGCGAATCAGGTACGGGTAAAGAACTTGTCGCTCATGCTTTACATCGCCATAGTCCACGAGCGAATAAACCTTTTATTGCCCTCAACATGGCCGCCATTCCTAAAGACTTGATTGAGTCCGAACTGTTTGGTCATGAAAAAGGCGCATTTACTGGTGCCAATAGTGTGCGCCAAGGGCGCTTCGAACAAGCCAACGGTGGCACCTTATTCTTAGATGAAATTGGGGACATGCCGTTAGATATTCAAACTCGATTATTACGCGTACTTGCTGATGGACAGTTCTACCGCGTCGGTGGGCATTCTCCGATCAGCGTTGATGTCCGGATTGTCGCCGCCACTCACCAAAACTTAGAAAAACTGGTCCACAATGGCGATTTTCGTGAGGACTTGTTTCATCGTCTCAACGTTATTCGCGTACAAATTCCCGCACTTCGCGAACGTCGACAAGATATCGAAAAGCTGACTCAACACTTCTTAGTGCGTGCCGCCGATGAACTCAGTGTTGAAACCAAAACTCTACACCCATCATCCGTTGAGATCCTCAATCGTTTAGCTTGGCCAGGGAACGTGCGACAACTGGAAAATATTTGTCGTTGGCTGACCGTGATGGCAAGTGGCAGTGAAGTCCTTCCGAGCGATCTACCACCAGAGTTACTGGAAGAGAAAAAGATCACGACAGATTCGGAACATGGCCGTTGGCAAGAGCAATTGTCTAAATGGGCGCGTCATGCTTTGGCTGCAGGAGATAAAGAGTTGCTGTCTTACGCCTTACCAGAGTTTGAACGCATTCTATTGGAAGCCGCGCTAGAACACACTAAAGGTCACAAGCAAGATGCGGCGAAAGTACTGGGTTGGGGTCGCAATACACTAACCAGAAAATTAAAAGAATTGTACTAACGACAATGTAAGAAATAGTTATCAAGCGAATATTATTCGACTCGCTTGATAGCTCAAACGTCAGTACAATCGCAGACCTCCATCCCTAGTGTGATTAGCTTAATGGAAAAATGCTTACTCAACTCGTTGCTTCACCTTTTATGCTGGAATGTGAGGCTGTGTTTATCAAAGTATCCATTGGTGTCGTACAAACTCATGCAAGACAAAACATGCCACTCTGGTTACGTAATGCAAGCATTGCTCTCAGTGACACTAAGCAAGATACACAAACGGGGATGCGATTATCATCCAGAGATGGCGAGCGCATAAAAATTCCGCACGAAAGTGGTGACCCAAACTCAAACCGAAATTGATAACCGTGAGTTTACCCATCACTACCAACCACCTTGGGCAGTATGATGAAACTGTGTGAAATGGGGCTGGGTACTGCGATTGACGACTTGAGCACTGGATATTCATCTTTGGCCTATCTGCACACCCTGCCATTCACATGCTTAAAGATAGACCGCACCTTCATCACCCGACTAAGCAAAGAGGACTCAGGTAGCTCTGTGGTGGCCACCATCATAAGTATCACGAAAAGCCTGAAAGCGTACGTAGTGGCGGAGAGGGTGGAGAATGCCATGCAGCTCAACTACTTAGCTCATTGGCCGGTAATCAAGTTCAAGGGTTTTATTACCGCCGTCCTTTGCCGATAGAAGAATGGCCACCGAATTTCGTTAACATAAAGTAGAAAAGAGCTAAAATCGTTGCTTTCATAGTCAACCTCTACTGACAATCTAGCTAACTGTTCATTATACTTAACTGCAAATCTTACCCATGCATTATCACTGATAATTCGGGGGCTTTGTTCCTGTTCACAACATTCGGATCGACATAATGATAACTAAGAATCTTCCCCTAACTGATTTGCACCGTCACCTTGACGGTAACATTCGTACTAAGACCATTCTCGAGCTTGGCCAACAGTTTGGTGTTGCTCTACCCGCTTACGATATTGAATCTTTAACCCCACACGTTCAGATTGTCGAAGCAGAACCATCGCTGGTTGCTTTCCTTTCTAAACTTGACTGGGGCGTCGCAGTTCTGGGTGATCTAGACGCATGTCGCCGTGTTGCTTACGAAAACGTAGAAGATGCGCTGAACGCACAAATTGATTACGCCGAACTGCGTTTTTCTCCTTACTACATGGCAATGAAACACAAACTACCCGTTGCAGGCGTAGTCGAAGCTGTTGTTGATGGTGTTCAGGCTGGTATGCGCGATTTCGGCATCAAAACGAACCTGATCGGTATCATGAGCCGTACTTTTGGTACTGATGCTTGCCAACAAGAGCTGGATGCCATCCTTAGCCAGAAAGATCACATTGTCGCTGTCGACTTAGCGGGTGACGAACTTGGTCAACCTGGCGAACGCTTTGTTTCTCACTTCAAACAAGTACGTGACGCAGGTTTAAACATTACCGTTCACGCAGGTGAAGCGGCTGGTGCAGAAAGCATGTGGCAAGCAATCAATGAACTTGGTGCCACCCGCATTGGTCACGGCGTGAAGGCAATTCACGATCCTAAGCTGATGGATTACCTTGCGGAAAACCGTATTGGTATTGAGTCTTGCCTAACATCGAACGTCCAAACCAGTACGGTTGAGTCACTGGCAAACCACCCTATCAAACCGTTCCTAGACCATGGCGTACTTGCGTGTCTAAACACTGACGACCCAGCGGTTGAGGGCATCGAATTACCATACGAATACGAAGTCGCGGCACCAGCCGCAGGTTTAACCCAAGCACAAATTCGCCAAGCACAAATCAACGGCCTCGACCTTGCATTCTTGTCAGAAGCAGAGAAATCTGAGCTAAAAGAAAAAGTAAAAGATCGCGTTTAGTTACAACGAAAGACATAAAAAATGCCAGCATCTGCTGGCATTTTTGTATTTGCTCTACGTGGCGTAGTTTAGATTACTCGAGAGAATTGCTGCTGGCGCGCTTTCGCTCTTAAGTACTTATCGAAGCACATACAGATATTGCGGATCAACAGACGACCACGTAGCGTAACGCGAATTTCATTGTCATCCACTTCCACTAGACCATCATTGATGAAGGTTTGCAGTAGCTGTAGATCTTCTTTGAAGTACTGATTAAAGGTAACCTTAAATTCAGATTCGATCGCTTTTTTGTCTAGCTTGAAGTTACAGATCAGCTGCTTAATCACTTCACGACGCAGTAAATCATCCGCATCCAGTGACACGCCTTTCCACAGCGCATGACGCAACTCATTCACCTGCGCATAGTACTTCTTCAGCTCTTTCTGGTTTTGCGCATAAGCATCACCGATCATTGAAATCGCTGAAACGCCGAAGCCAACCAAATCACACTCGCCTTGAGTAGTATAGCCTTGGAAGTTACGGTGCAAAATACCGTCACGCTGCGCCACAGCGAGTTCATCATCCGGCATCGCAAAGTGATCCATGCCGATAAACTGGTAGCCAGCGCCAGTAAGCGTTGCGATGGTGTCTTGTAGGATCGCCATCTTCTCTTCCGCTTTTGGTAGGTCTTCATCTTTAATCTTGCGCTGCGCAGCAAACAGTTGTGGCATATGTGCGTAGTTAAACACAGACAAACGACCCGGCTGCATTTCTAACACTTGCTCAAGCGTCTTAGCAAAGGAATCCTTGGTTTGCTTAGGTAAACCGTAAATCAAATCCAAGTTAGTCGAGCGGAAACCAAGCTCTTTCGCACGAGCCACCATCGCAAAGATGAACGCTTCATCTTGTTCACGGTTTACAAGAAGCTGCACTTCTTTGTTAAAGTCCTGCACGCCAATGCTTAAACGGTTAAAGCCCTCACCACGCAGGTGATCGAGCATGGATAGCTCGATTTCACGTGGGTCAACTTCAATGCTTATCTCAGCGTCGACACTGAAGCTAAACTCTGCACGTAATAGGTTCATCACGCGAGTGATTTGCTTTTCTGACAGGAACGTTGGCGTACCACCACCAAAGTGCAGCTGAGTTACCTTGCGTCCAACCAACAATGCGGCGCGTTGACGAATCTCATGCTCAAGCACATCGAGATATTCGTCGGCTTTGTGCGAATGGCGAGTAATCACTTTATTACAGCCACAGTAATAGCAAAGCTTATGACAGAACGGAATGTGAACGTACAGCGATAACGGACGATCTGAGTACTGAGTGCATGCCATATCGTAGTCCGAGATGGTAAATGCTTCATGAAACTCCAGCGCTGTTGGGTACGACGTGTAGCGAGGACCGGAATAGTTGTACTTATCCAATACCGCTTGATCCCAGACGATTTGCTGTTTCGATTCAGAGTGTTGATTCGACATGGTGGTACTTTCCGTAAAATGCTAGGGCAACGAAAACTGTCACCCGATATTCAGAAACCGTTATTTTGCCACACGACAGTGGGAACAAAGGTAACCGCTAACCGCTTTTTAAGTATAAAACCAAAGAAGTGCTAGCGTGATCACGATACCCCGGAGGTTAAAGGAAACCACCGGGTGTAACAATTAGATCATCTGAATATTAATTTGGTTATTCAGTGGTTGGACGTTTTTCTGCAATATTTTGAGTTCTTCAATGATCGCATCCGTTAAGCGACTTTCCGCATTATGACGCATCAAATTTTGTTGCATACGCTCTTTCTTGGCGAGCTGCTGGCGGTCTTCCCCGCGCGCCATATCTTTTACAATATGAAAAAGCTCAGAAATTGCAGGATAGGTTTTATCAAAATCCACCCGATCGTCACCTTGGACATAGTCCATGATGTTGTAAACACGGATGCTGATTTCAGACAAATCACACTGCCCCTGAATGCCAGCCTGACACAAAGTATGCACGCTCTCAAAAATATTGGCGTTACGCTTGTCGATTGCCAATTTTTGATGCTTCAGCTGCAATTCCTTTTGCTTTTTCAATTGAAGCAGAAGGTAACCTGCATATGAAGCCAGCGCGATAATAATCACTGCACCCGCAATCGCTAATAAGGTTACGTTCATGAATTACTTATCCTTTGTAGTCGTCGAAGTTAATATCGTCGAAGTCCGCCAGTAGATCATCATCACTGCGAGAGCCTTTTACTGTAGGAGCAGTAAAGTCTTCCTCTTCTTCTGGCTCTAATAGACCCAATTGGTCCATCAGTTTTTCGATACGATCAAGCTTCTCATCAACGTACTGCTGCAGACCCTTACCTAAGTTTTCACCCGCTTCGATGCGATCCAGCAATACGTTCAATTGCGCATCATTCTCTAGCATCTCTAGCTCTTGTTGCGCTGACAGTTGACGCTCCTGCTTAGTCATCTTCTTCACTGGCTCAACAATCAAAGGAATTTTTTTCTTGCTGCCTAAACGAGGATCACGGTTTTGTGCCGCGGCCTGTTTCTTCTTCTCGTTGACTTCAGAGTTACGGCTACCTTTTTTTAAGCCTTTACGCTTTTTAGCGCGTTTGCGTAGACGGCCTTCCACATCCGATTCTGTACGGTTGCGAGTAACAATAACATCAGGTGCGCCTGCTGCACCTGGCTTTCTAGATTTCTTTGTACGGCTCATTACTGGGTCTTCCTCAGTAAAATAACATCATTACCAATAAATTCGAGTTCGAGCTTATCCCGCTCAGCTAGGAACTGGAAGGTATCACGGCTAAAGAACACCACATGAGTGAGATCATTCTTATAATGCCATGATTGAAAGGCTTCTGCGTCGATGACCATTTTCGTCATCAAGCCTATCCAGCCACCTGGCTTAACTAAATTCAACCATTGCTTCCACACCAAATTGGGGTGGTAGAGGTGTTCGATCACCTCTGTTGCTATCATAAAATCATACTGCTTTTCTAGCACCGAGGTATCAGGGTGGTAGTAAAGGTCGTACAACGCCATGCTATGCCCCGCTTCTTCTAACATCAATGAAAGCGTTGGGCCTGGACCACAACCAAAGTCGATTCCGTTCGATTGTGGTGAAATTCGCGCTGTGATTGGCTCAGCAATTCTCGACAAAAAGCGTCGATATCCCATATCGTTGGGATTGTTCTCATGCAGATCATAGTGAGCCTTTTCACTTTTCGCATCCAAACGCTGGTCTGGATTCACAAAGACTAAATGGCACTGTTCACATTGAAGGTATTCGCGTTGTCTATCTTCAAAATAGTGGTGAGTTCGCTGATTCTGACATAAAGGACAGGTGTGCATGCTGACTTCCTCAAACAGGGATGCGAAACATACCAGAAAGTGGACACAGATTGGAGTGTTGCTGGATACTTTTTCAGCAATTTTTGTTAAAAAACTTTGATTGGTAAAAATGAATATAAAAAAAGCGACAGTCAAACTGTCGCTTTCTGAATGCCACCATAGATGGCGAAACTGTGTTGCACACATTTAGTGCACCAAGAATCCTTTTGTTTTTAGCGCTTTCCCTGCCAAAAAGTGTTGTTCTTCATCTTCCTGATGAGTTTTGGCTATCCCTTCACTTCCTGTCTTCTGAGCTACTTCCTGAAGCCTGAATCCGTTTCGCTGTCTTTACCGTCAGACGAGATGATCATCCTTATCTGGCAGGCTCCTTGCCTACCTACATCCTTTTTCCGACTATCAAACGTCCTTCGTTTGCGTCCTTGGAGACCTCATATCCATGGTCTAAATTCCGGTGATTCACGTCCTGTGAACAGCGTCTACTTTACGGTTTATCCAAAAACCGACAAGTCATGGAACGTAATTATTCACAATATTTTTTGAGCAAAAACAAATAACCCAATCTATCAACAGCTTAAAAATAAAGACGAGAAATTGTATCGAGCAGGTATGGCAAATGTCTCACAAACCCCCGAGCTATCTATCACTTTTGCATCAAAATTCAAATGTGACCATGATCACTAAAAATAGCCAACAAAAATGCCCCAGCAGTTTTACCGGGGCATTTTTGTATATCCTTGCTCGAACGATGTAGGGAGTTAGTGCAGACCGCCAACGTATTTCGACAGAACGTCAATGTCTTCGTCTGTCATTTTCTTCGCGATGTCACGCATCATGGCATTCATATCGTTACCACGGTGGCCATCACGGAATTTTTCTAGCTGAGCTTTGATGTAGTCCGCATGCTGACCCGAAATTTTAGGGAAACCTGAAAGCTCAGTGCCGTTACCACGAGGACCGTGACATGCAATACATGCGGTTAGACCGCGTTCTGCATCACCAGCGGTGTACAGTACTTTGCCTTGCTCCACCACATTTTCAGGGGTTGAGCTCTCTGCGATGGGTAAAGAGGCATAGTAAGCAGAGAGATCCGCAATGTCTTCATCACTCAGTGGCATTGCCATGCCACTCATGACAGGATCGTAACGACCTTGTTTACCACCACTAGTCATACCGAGTTTTAGATCTTTTAACTGCTTCTCAAGATACTTAGCGTGTTGGCCTGCAAGGCTAGGGTACATTGCGAGTGCACTGTTACCATCTGCTCCATGACAGGCAACACAGGTTTGTGATTTTGCTTTACCAGCTTCAATATTACCTTGGGCCCATACTGAGCAACTGGCTAAAAGACTCAAAATTAGCGCTAATTTCTTCATGACATTCCATTATAATTATCAAGCTTTCAGTACCATGATTGAACATCTCGCGTACACTCATGATACAATAGGCGACCTTATGCCGAGCACGGTTATTTTACACAATTTCACAAAAAAGTAATCAATCGACTACACAAAGTCGAGATGGAGTTAACAGTGAGCGTAAAAATTCATTACCAAAACACGCATTTCATCACCAGCGCACCTGATATTCGTCATTTACCTGAAGACGAAGGTGTCGAAATCGCGTTTGCAGGACGCTCAAACGCTGGTAAATCGAGTGCACTTAACCGTCTAACTAACCAAAAAAGCTTAGCCAAGACATCAAAGACCCCTGGTCGTACTCAATTGATCAACCTGTTTAAAGTGGAAGAAGGTTGTCATATCGTCGATTTGCCAGGATACGGCTTCGCTCAAGTTCCCGTTGAGATGAAGAACAAATGGCAGAAGTCATTAGGTGAATACCTACAGAAGCGCGAGTGCCTAAAAGGCTTGGTGGTTCTAATGGACATTCGTCATCCAATGAAAGACCTCGACCAGCAAATGATTTTCTGGGCAATCGACAGCCGCATCCCTGTGCAGGTACTACTAACAAAAGCAGACAAACTTAAAAGTGGGGCTCGTAAGCAAACACTACTTCAAGTACGTAAGCAAGTAGAAACCTTTGGTGGTGACGTATCGGTTGATGTGTTCTCTTCGCTGAAAGGTCTGGGTGTCGACCAACTGCGTGCCAAACTGGATACTTGGTTTGCACCAGCGTTCGCACACCTGCTTGAAGAAGATGCGCCTGAGAACGGTGAAGAATAATTAACATATTTTGTTAAATTTTTTCGCATAGCCCTGCCTTTTGGTGGGGCTTTTGTTTATCTGCAGCGCAGCCACATGAATTTCAGACAATAAAAATCCCCGCCTTCCTGGCAGGGATAACGGGAGAGAAAAACTGGTAATTATTGTTATGTGGCGAAGCATTACTGAACTAAGATTCGATTACAATAGGTTAAAAAACAACCTGCACTTCATTCTTTATCACACCACACCGCCACTCTCAGCAAATCACTTTAAAACTCAACAACTTAATAAATGGCAAACATCAGATAGGCGTAACTTAGTTTCTTTAAAGAAAAAATTATAGTGTGACTGGTGTAAATTTACAGGATGAATAAAATGAAGAAAGAGATAGGAAATAGTTAAGTTTTGCAATGACTTAGCGAAACCAGCAGGGAGACTTTACGCATTCGAGGATTAACTTATTGTTCAGGAAGAAAATTTTTCTTTCGCCCAATAAAAAACGCCCCAGTCAAAAACTGACTGGGGCGGCTGAATCAGCCTAATCCAATAACGTGAAACAAAAGGTCTGAAAGATAGAACATCTTACCTCTGTACCCTACGCGAACTAATGTACAACAATTGGTCAGATATGCAAAGTATTTTTGTAGTTTTTTTTCATGAAAGTTTTGTTAAACAACATAGCGGTGAAAAATCAGAATACTTTTTTACTGGCAAAAAAAAGCCAGCATTTGTGCGCTAGCTCATATTAAATCAGTTGAATTGAACAGAAACCGTCTAGTGCGCCTGATCCCAGTTATCACCATGACCTGCATCTGCCACTAGAGGGACGTTTAACTCTGCTGCAGACTCCATCAATTCTTGTACTTTACTTTCAATTTCGACTAAAGACGACTCTTCAACTTCAAACACCAATTCATCGTGTACTTGCATCAGAAGTTTGACACGACCATCACCTTCAGCTTGAATCCACTGATCCACTAACAGCATCGCTTTCTTGATGATGTCCGCAGCCGTACCTTGCATCGGTGCGTTGATCGCCGCACGTTCCGCCGCTTTACGACGCATACCGTTGCGCGATTGAATTTCTGGAAGGTGCAGACGACGACCAAAGATGGTTTCTACATAACCTTGAGCAGAAGCAGTGCTACGCGTATCTTCCATGTACTGCATCACGCCAGGGTAACGCTCAAAATATTTATCCATGTACGCTTGCGCTTCACCGCGAGGAATACCCAGTTGCTTGGCAAGGCCAAATGCGCTCATGCCGTAAATCAGACCAAAATTAACCGCTTTGGCACGACGGCGCTGTTCACTTGATACATCTTCAATCGCTAACCCCATAATTTCCGCAGCCGTCGCCGCATGGATATCTTTTCCATGGCGAAACGCATCAAGTAATGCTTGGTCACCAGAGAGATGCGCCATAATACGCAGTTCAATTTGCGAATAGTCGACGGCCAGAATCTTGTAGCCTGTCGGAGCGATAAACGCCTGACGGATACGACGCCCTTCTTCATTGCGAATAGGGATGTTCTGCAAGTTTGGATCGGTTGACGATAGACGACCCGTTGCCGTTACCGCTTGGTGGTAAGAGGTATGCACACGACCCGTTGAAGGGTTGATCATCTTCGGTAGCTTATCAGTGTAGGTCGATTTTAGCTTCGCCAGACCACGGTATTCCAAAATCAGTTTCGGTAGAGGATAATCCAGCGCAAGTTCTTGTAATACTTCTTCATTCGTCGAAGGGGTGCCTGATGGCGTCTTCTTAACGACTGGCAGCCCCATTTTCTCAAACAGGATCGCTTGCAACTGCTTCGGTGAGTTCATGTTGAACTCTTGCTCTGCGACTTCGTAAGCTTTTTTCTCAAGCTCTTCTAGACGGGCCGCAATTTCCACCGATTGCGCACCAAGCTTCATATCATCAATCAATACGCCAGTGCGTTCAATGCGAGATAGCACTGGCACAAGTGGCATTTCGATCTCTTCGTATATCGATTTCAACTTATCATCTTGTTCGATATTCGCAGACAAGCGATTGTGCAAACGCAGGGTCACGTCCGCATCTTCGGCAGCGTATGGCGAGGCTTGATCAAGTTCGATTTGGTTGAACGTAAGCTGGTTCTTACCTTTGCCTGCAATCTGTTCAAACGAGATACAACTGTGTTGTAGGAAACGCAGCGCAAGGCTATCCATATCGTGCTTGCCACCAACGCTGTTATAAACGTAGGACGCCAGCATGGTATCGTGCTTGATGCCTTTCATCTCGATGCCGTAGCGAGCCAATACTGAAGCGTCGTATTTCAGGTTCTGACCGACTTTCGCTTGAGCGTCGTCTTCAAGAATCGGTTTAAGCTGTGCTAAAACCCAGTCACGATCTAGCTGTGCAGGTGCATCTAGGTAGTCGTGTGCAACCGGAACGTAAGCCGCCACACCTTCATCGATCGCAAATGATAAACCAACGAGGTTCGCCACCATGTAATCTAGACTGTCGGTTTCCGTATCAAACGCGAACAGCTCCGCCGCTTTCAGCTTATCTAGCCACACATTAAAAGACGCTTCATCAAGGATGGTTTCGTACTGACTGCGATCGATTTTCACCGCAGAGGTATCCATATCGGTTTTCGACGCAGAAGATGAACGTACTGCACCAGCAGATTCATCCGCTTCAACCACACCATTGCCGCCTTCTAATAGTTCATTTAACCACGATTTGAAGGTTAACTGGCCGTAGAGCTTGATCAACTCATCTTTGCTTGGTTCTGCTTTTAGTAGCGACTCTGGCGTTTCTTCTAACTCGACATCCAGCTTGATGGTCGCAAGTTCATAAGACAGCATGGCGTTGTCTTTGTTATCCACAAGCTTCTTCGCCATGGTCTTCGACCCACGGAAACCAAGTGCCGCGATGTCGTCTAGGTTTTCATATAGCTTGTTTAGACCGCCAATGCCTTGTAGCAGCGCGGTTGCAGTTTTGTCACCGACACCAGGAACGCCCGGGATGTTGTCGACTTTATCGCCCATCAGCGCTAAGTAGTCGATGATCAGCTCTGGCGGGATTCCAAACTTCTCCACCACGCCTTCGCGATCCATAACAACGTTCGTCATGGTGTTGATCAAGGTGATATTGTCATCCACCAACTGCGCCATATCTTTATCGCCAGTACTGATCAATACAGGCATGCCTTGTTGAGACGCTTGGTAAGCGAGCGTGCCGATAACGTCATCAGCTTCCACACCAGGGACACAAATGAGTGGCAAACCCATGGCGCGGATCACATTGTGGAGAGGTTCAATTTGGCAACGAAGATCATCCGGCATCGGCGGACGATGTGCTTTATATTCCGGGTACATATCGTCACGGAAGGTTTTTCCCTTCGCATCAAAAACCACAGCAATACGATCAGAAGCAAATTGGCGCATCATACTGCGTAGCATGTTTACCACACCGTAAACGGCATTCGTTGGGATGTCACCATTACTCATCGTGCCTGGGTAAGCATGAAAAGCGCGATATAGATAAGAAGAGCCATCGATCAGAATCAACGGGTTTTCAGGAATACTTGCCATAATTGTCTGTATCCAAATCAATACTTAAGAGATCTGCTTAGAATGCCATGACTACCGATCTGAATCTATCTTGTTCGCTCGATCCAGTTCGCGTAAATTTTTTGATTTTATTCATAAATGCACCCACCACCTGTGGATAACTCTGTTTATAGAAATTATCCACCACTTATCCAAACGAAACAAAAAAACAAAAAAACCAAAATAAATCCATGTTTAGAAAGGAATTATCAGATCAGGATCAGCAAGATCAATGATCGAGAAATGATCATGCTATGTGGAAAAGTTTTATCAGGTGACGTCAATGAGAAATCGTATAAAAGAAAAAGCGACCCAGATTAGGGTCGCCTAGCAAAAATGGTAAAGCCAACTTAATGAAGACGATCGCTAAACCCAAAAGCTATAAATTACACTGGAAGCAATGTGAGCAATGTCGTGTCAAAAAGAATTCGTGCAAGTTCTGGAAAAATGTTTCATTACCTTCTCAACACTCGGTTTATCAACTTTTGTTAATCAGTAATTCAACGTCCTTGTGACTTTTCCTCATTCCCTAAAACACCATTGATAATAATGATTATCATTTAACTGTCAACGTGCAAATGAGAAAAAATCTCATTTATTTTTTTACAGCGCTTTAATGAAATAAATTCGAGATTCGCGAAGATTTGGTTTTTCTTCAAACTTTTCAATAATGTAGTCATTTCTTAGCAGTAAACGTAGCATCGCTGAGAATTGATTACGTGATTTCACTTTTAGCATCTTATAACCCTGTTCTGCGACCCACTCTTCTTGAGCCTCTAACAGCATTTGCGCTACGCCTTCATTGCGCGCTTCTGGTGCTACTCCACCAAACCAGCTATAAAACGTGTAATCATCAAATTCATAGCCGATTTTAAAACCAAGGATCGCACCCGCTTTCTCAGCGACTAAGATTAAACTCTTTTTATCACCAAGGCGTGCTGCCATGGATTCAACCGTTTCACCACGTGCAAACTCAGTTACACGTGCTACGACTTGGAGCGCCTCTTCCAGCGTGCCTTCACGAATCAGCATTGTCATTGTTCTACTCTCCAGAAATAAAAGTGCCCAAGTAACATCAGGTCATGTACTTATGACTGAGGTTACTTGGGCGCATGCAGGCCGACAACTGTTGCTACTCAGGCTTTTCTCATTGAGCGATAATTACTCTTCTGACGCTTCTTGAGTCATATTTAGGTGCTGAGCCGCCTGCCCATTTTCTTGTGCCAACCACTCTGCGACATCTTTAGCAAAGTAAGTTAGGATGCCATCTGCACCAGCACGTTTGAAGCAAAGCAGAGATTCCATTACGGTTTCGCGCTCTTTTAACCAACCGTTCATAATTGCAGCTTTGTGCATCGCGTATTCACCAGAGACTTGGTAAGCAAACGTTGGTACTTGTAGTTCTGTCTTCACACGGCGAACCACATCAAGGTAAGGCATACCAGGCTTCACCATCACCATATCCGCACCTTCATTGATGTCGAGTGCCACTTCGTGTAGCGCCTCATCGCTGTTCGCCGGATCCATTTGGTAATTTTTCTTGTTGCCACCTTTTAGGTTCGACGCCGAACCGACGGCATCACGGAATGGACCGTAGTAGTTTGAGGCATACTTCGCAGAGTAAGCCATGATTTGGGTGTGAATATGACCCGCTTGCTCTAAAGCTTCACGAATTTTACCGATTCGGCCATCCATCATATCTGATGGCGCCACGACGTCTGCGCCCGCTTCTGCATGAGAAAGCGCTTGTTTGACCAGTACTTCTGTCGTTTCATCATTCATCACGTAGCCATTTTCATCAATGATGCCGTCTTGGCCATGAGTCGTAAATGGGTCCAGTGCCACATCGGTGATCACCCCCATTTGAGGTACGTGCTCTTTCAATTCGCGTACTGCACGCTGAACCAAACCTTCAGGGTTGTATGCTTCCGCAGCGCATAAACTTTTCGCGTCTTGGTTTACAACAGGGAAAAGCGCAATGGCTGGCACACCTAGTTTGGCTAAGTAGTGGGCTTCTTCTAGCATTAAATCTATCGATAAACGCTCTACACCCGGCATCGATGCCACACTTTCACGACGATCTTTACCCATCAGAATGAACATTGGGTAAATCAGATCGTTTACTGAAATTTGGTTCTCAGCCATCAGACGACGACTAAAATCGTGCTTACGCATACGACGCATACGGCGCGCAGGGAATGGACCTTGAATTGATACAGACACCATTTTCTCCTTGTCTGGACGGTTAGGATGATCACATCATCTAGTGGGCAAAATCATATCACTGTTGTTCCACCTTGCGAGTAGCAATGTACAAAAAGGCGGTGAAAAAAACTGAAAATGACCCAGCACTCACACTCAAGTATAATTCTCATCAATCCCACTCAACGATGAACCATAGAGACTGACGATGATCGATACCCATGCTCACATTTACGCTAGTGAATTTGATAACGACCGCGATGACGTAGTGAAACGCGCCTTAGAACAAGGCATTAATAAAATCCTGCTGCCGAACATCGATCTAGAATCTATCGAACCCATGCTGAAAACTGAAGCGGTTTATCCTGAGGTTTGTCACTCGATGATGGGGCTGCACCCGTGTTACGTTGACGGCAATGTCGAACATACACTTGAAATAATCCGTGGTTGGTTCGGCAAACATTCGTTCATTGCAGTGGGTGAAATTGGCATCGACCTGTACTGGGATAAAACCTTCCGCGCTGAGCAAGAGATGGCGTTTGTCACTCAGTTGAACTGGGCAAAAGAGATGGATTTACCCGTGGTCATTCATACCCGCGATTCCATCGAAGAAACGCTCACTCTGCTGCGCCAAGAACAAGATGGTCGCTTGCGCGGCGTATTCCACTGTTTTGGTGGCAGTATAGAAGAGGCGCAAGCGATTAATGAACTTGGTTTCCATTTAGGTTTGGGTGGCGTATCAACCTTTAAAAACGGCGGTATGGACAAAATCATTCCACATCTAGATATGAACTGGGTCATTCTAGAAACGGATTGCCCTTACTTAGCACCCGTGCCGCATCGTGGTAAACGCAACGAGCCAGCATACACATCATTGGTTGCCGCTCGTGTCGCTGAGTTGACCAACTCAACGGTAGAAGAGATTGATCGCATCACGACTCAAAATGCGACCGCGCTCTTTCGCTTATAACGGTATAAGAGCACCAAGCGATCAAAAAAGCGGCTTCGATAAGCCGCTTTTTTACATTCTGGAATGGATTACTCTTCCACTTCTGCCTCTTCATCTTTGCGAGTGTAAAAGCGAGCAAAGAACAAACCGACTTCAAATAGCAAACACATCGGAATGGCTAGCAAGGTTTGAGAGATAATATCCGGTGGGGTAAGCAACATACCGAACACAAACGCACCCACAATGATGTATGGACGCTTTTCTCTTAAGTCTTGCGGTGTCGTTGCGCCGGTCCAACATAGCAAGATAATTGCCACAGGGACTTCAAACGCGATACCAAATGCCATGAACAGCGCGAGTACAAAGTCGAGGTAACTCGATATATCGGTTGCGAACTCTACGCCACCTAGCGAGATAGCAGTAAAGAAGCCAAACACCAGTGGGAATACCACAAAGTAAGCAAACGCCACACCACAGTAGAACAACAATGAACTAGAAAATAACAGTGGCATGATCAATCGACGTTCATGCTTGTACAAACCTGGCGCAACAAAGGCCCATACTTGGTACAAGATAAACGGCACCGCAATAAACACCGAAGCAATTAACGTCAGCTTCAATGGTGTAAAAAACGGCGAAGCCACATCCGTTGCAATCATAGTTGCACCCTCTGGCAGTCGTTCAACCAATGGGGCTGAGACAAACTCATAGATGTGGTTAGAAAAATAAATTAGCCCGACGAACACCACCAACACTGCCAAGATGGCACGCAATAGTCGGTTACGGAGTTCTAGCAAATGACTAATTAAAGGTTGTGTCTGCTCGACGGTAGACATGGCAAACCTCTTTTATAAAGCTGATCAAAAAGGAGCTACCATCTTGTGTAGCTCCTCCTACTGAGACTATTCGGCTTTTTTATCTGCCGCTGTAACCTTGATCTCTTCCGCTTTCTCAACGGTTTCAGTCGCACTTGCCTCGTGTTTCGTTGGCTCTGCGTCTGATTTGGTTGGCTCTGCGTAAGGGCGGTTTACAGATTGCGCCGCTTTCTTCAGTTCATCGACCGAAGATTTAAGCTCCGGAGACAGATCTTCCATCCCCATTTGCTCTGCTTTGCGCAAATTTTCTTGCAGCTCTTGGACCTTCAGCTCATGTGACAGTTCGTCTTTCACGCTGTTTGCCATGCTCTTAGCAGCACCGACAAAACGAGAAACACTACGAATAGCATGAGGCAAACGCTCCGGTCCAAGAACAACCAGACCAACGACAGATATTAATACCAGTTCCCAAAAACCGATATCAAACACTTATTACGCCTGCTCTTTGTCTTTTTTCGTTTCAGGTGCAGCTTCTTTTTGCTGCTGTTTTTCTAAACTTTTTGGCTCGAAGTCTGCGTCTTTTTCTTCTTTCTTCGCAGAGTCATCTTCGCTCATTGCTTTCTTGAAGCCCTTAACGGCACCACCTAGATCGCCACCGATACCACGTAGTTTCTTAGTTCCGAATAGCAATACAACAATTACAGCAATGATTAGAAGTTGCCAAACACTGATACCACCCATTCTTTTTACCTCGGGTCTTTAAACAAATTTATTTTAAGAGTTTAACGTCTAACGACGATAAGCTCGCCAACTAAGCAGCCAAAATGTGACACCAGCGATGCCGCTAGCGACCGATAACTGTTCATAAGCGTGATCCACTAATATTGCCGAGCATACGACTAAAGTGGCTCCAACACCAAATAAAAACTTTCCTGTCGCCTGCTGACGCTTACTCTGACGGTAACCTTGGTAAAGCTGATCCATGCGTTGATTCATGGCTTTACCTTGTTTGAGGCTATCGTAAAGCAGCTCTGGCAGTTCCGGTAGTTTCTCTGCCCAAAATGGCGCACGATCTTTGATGGCATTCACCAAAGCTTGTGGCCCCACCTGGTTCATCATCCACTCTTCAAGGAAAGGTTTCGCGGTCTCCCACAAATCAAGTTGCGGGTACAACTGACGACCAAGGCCTTCCACATACAACAGCGTTTTTTGTAGCAATACAAGTTGCGGCTGCACTTCCATATTGAATCGACGCGCGGTGTTGAACAGGTTCAACAGTACGTGACCGAAAGAGATTTCACACAGTGGTTTAGCGAAAATTGGCTCACACACAATGCGAATCGCAAATTCAAATTCGTCGACGTTGGTATCCGCCGGAACCCACCCCGAGTCAACGTGCAATTCTGCCACGCG
This sequence comes from Vibrio sp. PNB23_22_6, assembly GCF_052877535.1. NCBI lineage: Bacteria > Pseudomonadati > Pseudomonadota > Gammaproteobacteria > Vibrionales > Vibrionaceae > Vibrio > Vibrio sp. PNB23_22_6. The sequence continues at coordinate 106,937 of NZ_JBNFXP010000010.1, forward strand.
ACGGTAGTCACGATTAAAGAAGGCGAGGAAGTTTTCCGCCAAATAGCGTTTGTCTTCACTATTAAGTGTACCAACAATCCCGCAATCTAGCCCAATCCACATTGGATTCTCTGGATGCTCGGGTTTAACAAACACGTTGCCCGGGTGCATGTCGGCATGAAAAAAGCTATCTCGGAACACCTGAGTGAAAAACACACTCACGCCGCGTTCCGCGAGCAACTTCATATTCGTACCATTCGCCTTCAAGCCTTCAATATCAGAGACCTGAATACCATATATTCGCTCAGAAACCATGACCGTTTCATTACTGAAGTCAGGAAAAACTTCTGGTACGTACAGTTCTTCACTGCCCTCAAAATTGCGATGCAGTTGGATCGCATTGGCGGCTTCACGACGTAAATCAAGCTCATCCAACAGCGTTTTTTCGTATTCACGCACCACTTCAACGGGCTTTAAGCGACGAGTTTCGGGCATTGCTCTGGCGACTATACGCGCCATGCGATGCATCAGCTTTAGATCGGAATCAATCACCGGACGAATATCTGGACGGATGACCTTTAATACCACTTCTTGGTGAGTATCTTTTAGGCGTGCAGTATGCACCTGAGCAATCGACGCCGACGCCAGTGGCTTAATATCAAAATCAGTAAACCACGTATCTAACGGCCCCCCCAGTGCCAACTCCATTTGCTCCTTCGCTAACTGCCCATCAAATGGCGCGACTTGGTCTTGCAAAAGCGCAAGTGGATCAGCGATATGTGGAGGGAAAAGGTCACGGCGGGTCGACATCATCTGACCAAACTTAATCCAAACCGGACCAAGCTCTTGTAAGGCAAGACGAAGACGCTCGCCCAACGGTTTTTCTGGGTGTTGGTTCTTAATCCAGAATAGGCTTTTGCGCATCAATAGCGGCGCTTTGGTCAGTTGATGCTCAGGTAACAACTCATCCAAGCCGTATTCCAGCTGGACTTTAATGATCTGGTATAAGCGCTTTATTTCTGCTGGCGTCATGAGTTCTCCAGCGCAGGCTTATCCGAATCGAATTTGTTTAGTAGTGCGTTTAGGCGCGCTTCAACACGAGAAGCTTGACTGCGAACGTCATCCACTTGGTCACAGAAGTGGGCGATTTCCAGCGGTGCTGGCGCCAATTTCCACTCTTCCGTCACCACTTGAGCTAGGTGGCGTTGGTGTTTTTCTGCTTGAGAAGCAAAGAAACCGCCGACGTTTTTGGTGCCTTGCACAAAGGTGTGAGCTACGACATCACCCGTCACGCGAGACAGCCATTCTTCGATATCTGGTTTGCAATCCACCATCAATTGAGAGAATTTCTGTGCCAATTGGATATCGCCTTCTAACTCAAGTTTATCTTGTTTGATCAGGCGAGTGATGTTGGCTTGATCGCGCAGTTCAGGCAGTACGCTGAGATTCAGCGACAAATAACAATCTGGTTGCCCCTCGTAATTGCCAAGTACATCGATTTGCTGGCTGAAGATAAACGTCAGCGTCTTATTGATTTCTTTCAGATGGATTTGAATCACCTGACCTTTCAGACGTGACAAACGACGACCCAGTTCTGGATCGTCTTTAATCAAGGTGTTCAGCGTTGTTTCAATAACCGCCGTGATAAGAGGTTCAAATGGCATGCCGCTTATCCTTAGAATTTGTAGCCGCGGTGTAACGCCACAATACCACCCGTTAGGTTGTAGTATTTGGTGTTTTCAAAGCCCGCCTCGATCATCATGCCTTCCAGCGTATCTTGATCTGGGTGCATGCGGATCGATTCTGCTAAGTAACGGTAGCTGTCTGCATCGTTCGCCACCAACTCACCCATTTTTGGCAACAGGTGGAAAGAGTACGCGTCATACACTTTTGACAATGGGTCTAGGATTGGTTTTGAGAACTCAAGCACTAACAGACGACCGCCTGGCTTCAATACGCGGAACATAGAGCGCAGTGCTTTGTCTTTGTCAGTTACGTTACGTAGACAGAAACTGATCGTGATCACATCAAAGTAATCGTCAGGGAATGGCAGTTCTTCTGCGTTCGCTTGTACGTAATGCACGTTACCCACAATGCCGTTGTCGCGTAGCTTGTCACGACCGACGTTCAGCATCGAGTTGTTAATGTCCGCTAGGATCACATGGCCTTGGTCACCTACAATACGCGAGAATTTCGCGGTTAGGTCACCCGTACCACCACCTAAGTCTAGAATACGCTGGCCTGGACGAGCGCCACTGCAATCAATAGTGAAACGCTTCCAAAGACGGTGGATACCACCTGACATCAGATCGTTCATGATGTCGTATTTCGCTGCCACTGAGTGGAAAACTTCGGCAACTTTGGTCACTTTTTCTTCTTTTGCCACTGTGGTAAAACCAAAGTGGGTAGTGTCATTATCTAACGCTGTATTTGATTGCACGCTTGTGTCCGTCATTCTGATTCCTCTTCGGCAGCACTTTCTCACTTCGGGGCGTTTGCTAATTAATATGGTCGCCCACTGCACTGCGGTCGATTAGTTTACTTTATCCTCAGCCGGATGTCTTTCTACTAAAGAAGCATTTTCCGAAAATGACTCACTCTGCGCCAACTGGGCAAGATCAGGAGAAATAGGACGTTTTACCTCAACACCAAGTTGCTTAAAGCTTTCCGCTTGGCGGATCACGTTGCCACGCCCCGTAGCGAGCTTATTCATCGCCCCTTGGTAAGTTTGATTGGCTTTATCAAGCGCGCCGCCTAACCCCTCCATATCATCAATAAACAGGCGCAATTTGTCGTACAGTTTAGCCGCACGCTCCGCAATCAATTGGGCATTTTCGTTTTGGCGCTCGTTACGCCACAAGTTATCAATCGTGCGCAGTGCCACCAGCAAAGTTGTCGGGCTAACCAAAATGATGTTTTGTTCCATCGCGTCTTTTACCAAACTCGGATCAGCTTGAATCGCGACTTGGAATGCAGGCTCAACCGGAATAAACATCAGTACGTAATCTAGGCTCTGGATGCCTTTTAATTGATGATAATCCTTAAGGCTTAAGCCTTTGATGTGTGAACGCAGCGCGGCAAGGTGTTCGCTCAACGCCTGCCCACGTTGAATATCGCTCTCTGCATTAAAATAGCGCTCGTACGCCACCAGCGCCATTTTCGAATCGACCACCACTTGCTTGTTCTGCGGTAAATGAACAATCACATCCGGTTGATAGCGTTTGCCCGCTTCGTTTTGCAAGCTCACCTGAGTTTGGTATTCGTGCCCTTCGCGCAAGCCAGATTCCGCTAACACGCGAGCCAGAACGACCTCACCCCAGTTGCCTTGCTGCTTGTTGTCACCTTTCAAGGCTTGGGTTAGGTTGACCGCTTCTCGGGTCATGTGTTCGTTCAAGCGTTGCAGGTTCTTCAACTCATGCACCAACGTATGACGCTCTTTGGCTTCTTGGCTAAAGCTGTCGTTAACTTGTTTTTTGAACCCTTCCAACTGCTCTTTCAGTGGAGAAAGCAAACCTTCCAGACTCTGACGGTTTTGCATATCGACTTTGGCGGTTTTCTCTTCGAACAACTGATTCGCTAAGTGTTCAAATTGTTGCTTTAAACGCGACTCTGCGTGTTCCAAAATTTGCAGTTTTTCCGCATTGGCTTGATTGATTTGTTCGTGCCGCGCTTGCTGCTCACCAAGCTGAGTTTCAAGACGCGACTTGTGCTCACGCATCAGCCCTAGCTCATCAAAATACTGCTGACGCTCTTGTTTTACCGCTTCGAAATAGCGCAGTTTTTCCATCGCCGCCATCAATTTTCCGTGCGTTTGACGCACCTCGAAGGCCGCTTTATCGCGTTCATCATCAAGCTCATCTAATTCTTGCTGCGCATCGGACAAACTTTGCTTCACTTGCTCAAGTTGTTGGTGATGAAACTGTTTTTCCGAATGTAATTGCTGTTCAAGCAGCTGAGTTTGCGTGGCAAAATGTTGTTTGACCCACCAACCCACCGTCACGCCGCTAACCGTCGCGGCAAAAAGAGAAGAGAAAATGAGAGATTGGTACTCAAGAATCCATTGCATAATAGTGAGTTAGCCTGTGTTTTTTATCTTTAACAATGGTATTTTCATACTGGATAAATGTCCAGTTTGTTGAATGAAAACTCCTCGCATACACTAGATGAGGTTAACCTCAAACGGTTATATTTCACCCGAGAGGTCATCATGCCCTCGAGTTTCTGTACAACATACTCACTCCTGTTCATATTTTCGACAACGAGCAGTACATCATCATTACATAGAGGCATCATGAACGAGCGTCGCGCCCTAGGATTTGGGCTTTCCGCGGTATTACTTTGGTCAACAGTAGCAACCGCATTTAAATTGACTTTGGCGGAATTCACACCGATTCAGATGCTCACCATGGCGAGCATCGTATCCGCCATTGCCCTAACGATGGTGTGTGGTGTGCAAGGCAAGCTCAACCAACTCAGTACCACTTTTCTTTCTAACCCTTGGTATTACTTACTGCTTGGTTTGATTAACCCACTTGCATACTACCTAATCTTATTTAAAGCTTACGCTCTTCTGCCCGCCTCTCAAGCTCAAGCAATCAACTACAGTTGGGCGATCACACTGACGCTCATGGCGGCCGTTTTCTTGGGGCAAAAAATCCGTGGCAAAGATTGGATTGCCTGCGGTTTTAGTTACTTAGGCGTGATTGTGATTGCCACCAAAGGCAATGTATTGGGAATGGAATTCGAAAGCCCGCTTGGGGTGGGGTTAGCTCTGCTTTCAACCCTGCTTTGGGCAAGTTACTGGATTCTCAACACCAAAAACAAAGCAGACCCTGTGGTGGGCGTACTACTGGGCTTCTTAGTTGCGATTCCTCTTGCGATTGGCTTGAGCCTCTATGAGGGGGCAAGTTGGAGCCAGATTTCTGCCAAAGGTTGGGCTGCGGTGACTTATGTCGGCCTGTTTGAAATGGGGGTGACGTTTGTGCTGTGGCTTACTGCGCTCAAATTGACCGAGAATACGGCGCGTATCAGTAACCTGATTTTTGCATCGCCGTTTATCTCTCTCGCCTTACTTGCGACAATCATCGGCGAAGAGATCCATCCATCCACTTTGATTGGTCTTGTGCTGATCATCAGCGGTTTGGTGATTCAGCAAGTTCGCTGGAGTAAAGCTTCGCAAATATCTGAGCCAAGTTGATAGCAAAAGCTCGGCTTTATCATTTTTCAATGCAACTGAGTCCACCTAAATGGCACTATTGACGTGGACTCTGCCTCTGGCTCTCTCTCAAAAATAAGCAATCTCCTGTGCAAACACCGCGTATTTCATTAGAGGGCACTCCCAAGCGAACATTTAATTTTTTAAGTTCCAAATTGGGCAGAATCGAGATAAAGCTCTACCCAACTTGGTGACGCTCATTCGGTATTACGCCCACTGACCTGCCACAAAACCACTCGACCAGCACCATTGGAAATTGTAGCCACCAAGCCAACCGGTCACGTCCATCACTTCGCCGATAAAGTACAAGCCTTTGATGTTTATACATTCCATGGTTTTTGATGACAGATGATCAGTATCGACACCACCTAAAGTAACTTCGGCCGTACGGTAGCCTTCGGTACCATTTGGTGCCACGGTCCAGTTTTCTAGACGCTCAACAATGGCAGCCATCTCTTTTGGATTAAATTGCTTAAGTGGCTTGTCTGCCAGCTCTTTACGTTCAACCAGTACTTCCACCAAGCGCTTTGGCAGCACTTTGGCGAGGGTATTCTTAAGAGACTGGTTTGGGTGATTTTCGCGGCTATATTCTAATAATTCAGCCACGTCGTCATTTGGCACGAGGTTAATTATCACCTTCTGACCTGCTTTCCAGAACGATGAAATCTGTAGAACGGATGGACCAGACAAACCACGATGCGTAAACAGCAAGGCTTCTTTGAACATGGTGCCATCTTGCGCGGTGATTTCGGCCGGGATCGCAATGCCCGATAACTCAGCGAAATCTTCTTTGTCTTCTTTATGCAAAGTGAAAGGCACCAGACCTGCTGTTGTCGTGATCACCGGGATCTCAAACTGCTCGGCAATCTTGTAACCAAATGGTGTTGCGCCCAACTTTGGCATTGATAACCCGCCCGTAGCGACCACCAGAGACTCACACTCAATGATGTCTGTTCCTGCGTATAAACGGAAACCCGCATCGGTTTTTTCGATTGAGTGCACGTCACAGTGGTAACGCTGCTGGACGTTTGGCATGTCGCACTCTGCCAACAGCATCTTTACGATGTCTTTTGCCGTAAACGCATCAACACAGAATAGCTGTCCGTGATCGCGCTCTTCAAACTCAATTCCATACTTGCTGACCATTGAGATGAAATCCCAGTTGGTGTATTGGGACAGGGCCGATTTCACAAAATGTGGGTTTTGGCACAAGTAGTTGCTCGCTGAGACATCATAGTTGGTAAAGTTACAGCGCCCACCACCAGAGATGAGGATTTTACGTCCCGGCTTTTTGGCATGATCCAGCACGAGTACACTGCGGCCTCGTTTGCCCGCTTCTGCGGCACACATCAAACCCGCAGCACCTGCACCAATTACAACAACATCAAATTTCTTACTCATCGGGTAGCTCTTATGCCCTGCTATACAAAATAAAAAAGGATGTGCTAAATGCACATCCTTGCTTTCGATAAACGCTATTCTAATGGGAAAAGCGCTTAAATTCCAAGTGCCGCTTTTAGACCTAAAGAATAAAGGCCGCTAACAGGGTGACACCAAGTAAAACCGTCGAGAGTACGAACAGTTCACGTACTCTCTCACATTTACCGGTAAACAGTTCATCATGATGATGATGATACTCTTTACTCTTAATGTAGTGAAACAAACGCACCTGCTTAGTCACATTTCCGTGAGTGGTGAAGAACCCATTACCATCCACTTGCTGATAAAGCAAAGGATGCGCTTCACGCATAATGTGAATTAGAGAACGAAGAGCGGTGAGATACCGGACCATGTTGACGCCCGTTACTACCATTAGCGCAAATAAGATTGTGTCTCCACTGATCATCTTTCCTCCCTACACCTTCAATGATGCTCAAAAGAAAAAGACGACTGCTTCGTCCTTTACCCGCTGTCTCCTGCGCTCAGAACGCTTTATCCAGCAGGAGCATCCATGATTGAAGATGAACCTTCTTTTGCCATTTGTGCTAGATCTTTGTCGATAAAGAACAGAGCCTTACCATCTTCACCAACCAGTTCTATCTTGTCTAAAATCCCTTTAAACAACTTCTCTTCTTCGTGCTGTTCAGCCACGTACCACTGTAGGAAGTTAAACGTCGAGTAATCTTGGCTTGTAAAAGCACCATGCGCCAACTTATTGATTTTTCCGGTGATCATTTTCTCATGCTCGTAAGTTTCACGGAAAACATCACCTAGGCTGGCAAAATCATGCTTTGGTGCTTCAATCGCCCCCAGAATTGGCATTGAGCCAGTTTCACTGACATAGGTGAACAGACGTTGCATGTGCTCCATCTCTTCTACTGCGTGAGCGCGCAAAAGTTCAGCCGCACCTTCAAATCCTTTGTCTTCACACCAAGCACTCATTTGTAAGTATAGATTGGATGAGAAAAATTCTAGATTAATTTGCTCATTCAATTGTGCAACCATAGTTTGAGACAGCATGTTAACTCCTATTTATATGCATGCGTATAACGCCACTATAACATGATTACTATGGCAAAGGTTTGTGCCAAAAATAATGATATGAGATCACTTCAGCAAAATTTTCTGGGACTTAGTGCTAATCTGAAACTATGCCCAAGTGACATCAAGATGTAGGATTCAAAGCCTTGATACTGGTTTTCGTTCGAAGTTACTTGGATATTTTATCCCATCAAGGAGAGTGCAATATGAGTTACAAACACATACTTGTAGCCGTCGACCTATCTGACGACAGTAAAGTGTTGATCAATAAAGCCGTGTCGCTGGCTAAACCTCTGGATGCGAAAGTCTCTTTCATTCATATCGATGTGAATTACGCCGAACTCTACACTGGGCTTATCGACATCAACATGGCAGAAGCCCAACATCAAGCGATGGAAGCGTCACGAACTCAACTCGCCAATTTTGAAGAATACGCGGAATACCCTATCACACATACGCTTGTGGGTAGCGGCGACCTTAACAATGAATTGTGCGATACTATTAATGAATACAACATCGACTTAGTGGTATGTGGCCACCATCAAGACTTCTGGAGCAAGATTCTATCTTCAACGCGCCAACTGATTAACTGCTCCCCTATCGATATGCTGGTCGTACCGCTGAAAGATTAATTGGCGCAGCAATAAAACTTGGTTAGACTGCGGGCAACTTTTGTTGTTGATAAAGATTCTCATCCATGGCTTATCTCTCTGCAGTCACCCTACTTTGGGCATTCTCATTTAGCCTGATCGGCGTTTACCTTGCCGGTCAGGTTGACTCCTGGTTCTCCGTGCTGATGCGCGTTGCACTGGCAAGCGTCGTTTTCATTCCTTTCTTAAAATTCCGTGGCGTAAGCAAATCCCTGATCGTGAAATTGATGATTGTCGGTGGCTTCCAGCTCGGCTTGATGTACTGCTTCTACTACCAGTCTTTTCTGCTCCTCTCTGTACCAGAAGTATTGCTGTTTACAGTGTTCACCCCTATTTACGTCACTTTGATTTATGACTTCCTAAAAGGACGCTTTTCACCCTGGTATTTGGTCACAGCAATGATTGCCGTCGCAGGTGCTGCGTGGATTAAATTTGCAAGTATCAATGAGCACTTTTTGATGGGCTTTTTGGTCGTACAAGGGGCAAATCTGTGTTTTGCCATCGGTCAGGTCGGCTACAAATACATCATGGAAACCGAATCGGTTGAGCTACCTCAGCACACGGTGTTTGGTTATTTCTACCTCGGCGCATTATGCGTGGCGACCATTGCGTTTGCTTTAATGGGCAACTTAGACAAGATGCCAACCACGGCAACGCAATGGGGCATTCTGACTTACCTCGGCTTAATCGCATCAGGCTTTGGTTACTTTGCGTGGAACAAAGGCGCAACCATGGTCAACGCAGGTGCGCTAGCAGTGATGAACAATGCATTGGTTCCTGCAGGCCTGATTGTGAACATCGTGATCTGGAACCGCGATGTTGATGTAATGCGACTAGCGATTGGCGGGGCGATCATCATGCTGTCGCTGTGGATTAACGAGACTTGGGTGAAAAAGCATGTCGAGATGAGTTACGCCAACAAATAACCCTATAATAAAAAACACGCCCTCTCATCAGGGGCGCGTTTTTTTAAAACCTGTCGCTAAGAAGGTGAACGCGAGTTTTAATGCATGGGTGTTTGCCGTTTATCGCTCATCAAAGTGTTTGGTGATGTTGGTAACAGCACCTCTAGTTTGGCGTTGCGCGCTTCCAATTTTCGCTGACGTTTAAGTAACTTTTGCTGTTTTTTAGCTAATTTAAGCAACTTTTTCTGCTGCTTGTAGTGTTTCTTAACCGCTTTCTTCGCCTTCTTCAGCGCTTTCTTATCTGACAAATCAAACATAGCTGGCGCATCGAGCTTGATTGCTGATGTAACGGCAGCGACTTTCGCTGCCAGCTTTTTCTCTTTCACTCGTTCCACCACACGCTTCACAATCGCCGCTTTCTCTGCGCTTTGATCAGAAGTCATGATGATTGATGTGTCTTGAGTGAGTGATGGGGTTGGCAGTGCTTCCGCCAACAAACCACAAGCCTGTTGCTCGGACAGCAACTTGTCTTGGCACTTTTGAGGAGGAATCGCAGCAGGCTTGCATAACGTGTCTTTCGATGCAGAAGAACGCGCACAAGAGCGACAAACAAACTTAGGCGCGACGACGAGACGGTGAATATCACCCAAACTCTCAGCAATCTGCTTGCGGTTCATCTTACATAAACGTTTAGCCATACTACTTCTCCAACGTCCCAATTATCGATCGCATCACACAAAGTGTAATAATAATGATTATTAATTAGATATACAGTCAGTATGTATAATTAGCAAGTGAAAACGGTGAGAAAAGTGATGAAACGAAGAGAGTCTCACAGCGCCCAAATTGAACGCTGTGATGAGATGTATTTAAGCGTCAGACAGTTAGATAACTTAGGCCATCGATGCCTTAACATACACATCGAAACGGTTCTTTTTGGTTTCGATCGCCATACTTGGTTTTTGCTCATTAAGCCAGCCAGCATAGTCCGGTCGCTTGACCACAACACGCTTACTTGCCAGTGCCATTGCTGGCGCTAACAAGCCATCAGCATCAAGATCGGCACCCACTAAAGATTGGAATACGCGCATCTCTTTCTTCACTAGGGCTGATTTCTTTTTGTTTTCTGGGTGTGGGTACATCGGATCAAGGTAGACCACATCTGGCTGCACAAATGCTTTATCTTGTGCGAGCTGCTCTAGCGCATCATGGCTAGAAGCGTGGATCAGCGACATGCGTTCTGATACCCAAGTACCGATTTCTGGATCTTGCTTCGCGCGCGCCAAACCATCATCAAGCAATGCGGCTACGACAGGATGACGTTCAACCATCTGCACCTTACAGCCCAAAGAGGCCAATACAAAGGCATCACGACCCAAACCCGCTGTACCATCCAACACGGTTGGGGTTGCGCCCTTATTCAAACCCGCCGCCTTTGCGATGGCTTGCCCTTTACCACCACCGAACTTACGGCGATGCCCCACTGCGCCACCAATCAAATCAACAAAAATCGCACCTAGTTTTGGCTCGTCCACTTTACGCAACTCTAAACGCTCAGTCGTTAGGACTAAGGCAAAATCACTATCATCAGTGTGAGAAAGCTGCCAACGCGCAGCGAGTTCATCAAGGTGAGACTGTTGAGATGGGTCTTCACAAATCAATTGCAGTTGCAAAAGGAGGCTCCAGTAAAATCGGTTTAACTGCCGCTGAGTGTATACCCAAATAACCTATAGATGCTAGGTTCCGCCAAATTGATTTCACCCGGTCATGCTCTTAACAAACAAGCGTGACTGTACGAAGTTCCGTCGATGCGTATAGAATGACCTTTGTCTCTCATCCTTATGGAACAATTTGTATGAATGTCAGCTTGCCTAAACTGGACGATCTCGACCGCGCAATTCTTAAGACTTTAATGGCCGACGCTCGAACGCCGTATGCGGAAATGGCAAAACAATTTGATGTTAGCCCGGCAACCATCCACGTTCGCATCGAGAAGATGAAAGCAGCCGACATCATCGAAGGGACAGAGGTGATCGTCAACACCAAAAAGCTCGGCTATGACGTATGCTGCTTTATCGGCATCAACCTCAATGCCGCGCGCGACTATCATTCGGCGCTAGAAAAACTCAATGCGCTCGATGAAGTGGTCGAAGCTTACTACACTACCGGCGCATACAATATTTTCGTCAAGCTGATGTGCCGGTCGATTGAAGAGCTGCAATTTGTCTTAATTGATAAACTGCAAGCGATCGACGAAGTGCAATCCACCGAGACCCTGATTTCGTTGCAAAACCCGATCAATCGCAACGTAAATCCATAAAACACTGAATCCAAGAACAAAAAATGGGCAGCCACGTGGCTGCCCATTTTCATTCTCAATCGAGATTACGCTGCGATACCAGAATGGCGCAGTAGCGCATCGATTTCTGGCTCACGACCACGGAAGCGCTTAAATAGCTCCATTGGTTCTTCACTGCCACCCATTTCTAGGATGTTGTTCAAGAAACTTAGACCGGTTTCTTTGTTGAAGATGCCTTCTTCTTCAAAGCGAGAGAACGCATCTGAAGACAACACCTCTGCCCATAGGTAGCTGTAGTAACCTGCACTGTAACCACCAGCAAAGATATGACCAAAGCTGTGAGAGAAACGCGCCCACTCAACGGCTGGTACAACCGCCACTTTCTCTTTCACTTCTGCCAAGGTTTCAAGCACACGAGCCCCCACTTCTGGATCGTATTCAGTGTGCAGAGTGAAGTCGAACAAACCGAACTCGAGCTGACGTAGGATGCCCATCGCCGACTGGAAGTTCTTCGCTGCTAGCATTTTATCTAGCATCGCTTTTGGTAATGGTTCACCGGTTTGGTAGTGACCAGAGATGAACGCAAGTGCATCTTCTTCCCAACACCAGTTTTCTAGGAACTGACTTGGCAGCTCAACGGCATCCCAAGGCACGCCGTTGATGCCAGATACTGCGCCTGTTTCTACTTGCGTCAGCATGTGGTGGATACCGTGACCAAACTCGTGGAACAACGTGACCACTTCATCATGCGTGAACAGTGCTGGCTTGTCGCCCACTGGACGGTTGAAGTTACACGTTAGGTACGCCACTGGCGTTTGTAGCTCACCTGATAGCGTCACGCGACGACCACGACAGTCATCCATCCACGCGCCGCCACGTTTGTGTTCACGTGCGTAAAGATCGAGGTAGAAGCTGCCGCGCAGTGCGCCTTCTGCATCAAAGATATCGAAGAAGCGTACTGATTCGTGCCATGTATCCACGTCTGAGCGTTCTTCTACTTTCATACCAAACACGCGGTTTAGCACTTCAAATAGCCCACTAACGGCTTTTGATTCAGGGAAATACGGACGTAGCTCTTCATCCGAAATTTGGAACAAGTGCTGCTTTTGCTTCTCGCTGTAGTACGCGATGTCCCATACGTTTAGCTCGCTAACACCAAACTCAGCGTTAGCAAACTGGCGTAGCTCTTCGATTTCACGCTCACCTTGTGGCTTCGCTTTAGTAGCAAGATCGTTCAAGAAACCAAGCACTTGCGCTGGACTCTCTGCCATTTTGGTCGCCAATGACTTTTCGCTGAAGGTGTTAAAGCCTAGCATGCGCGCGATTTCATGACGCAGTTTTAGCTGCTCAGTGATGATTTCTGAGTTGTCCCATTTGCCTGCGTTTGGACCACGATCAGACGCACGAGTCACATACGCTTCGTACACTTCTTTACGTAGGTCTTGGTTGTCACAGTAGGTCATGACTGGCAGGTAAGATGGGATATCCAGCGTGATTAGGTAGCCATCGAGCTCTTTTGCTTCTGCCGCCGCTTTTGCTGCTGCTAGAGCCGATTCAGGCATACCCGCCAACTCTTTTTCATCAGTAATGTGCTTCGTCCACCCCATGGTCGCATCTAGCACATTATTGGAGAATTTTGAGCTCAGCTCAGACATGCGCTTGCTGATTTCACCGTAGCGATGCTGCTCATCAGCTGGCAAACCAATACCCGACAATTCAAAGTCACGTAACGCATCAGTAATGGTTTTTTGCTCTGCGCGAGTAAGAGAGGCAAAGTCGTCGCTCGCTTTGATCGCTTTATACGCTTCGTACAAGCCTTTGTGCTGACCAACCCAAGTACCATACTCAGACAGAATTGGTAGGCAGCTTTCGTACGCTTCACGTAGCGCTTCACTGTTCACGACTGAGTTCATGTGACCCACTGGTGACCAAATGCGGTTCAAGCGATCATCTGCTTCTTCAATCGGCGCAATCACACTTGCCCAAGTTGGATTTGCGTTGCCTTTGAGTACCTCATCAACTTTGGTACGGCAATCTGCAATCGCCTGCTCCACTGCAGGTTTAATGTGTTCTGGTTTGATTTGCGAAAACGGAGGAAGATCCGTAAACGTAAGAAGTGGATTAGACATGAATAATTCCTTTTGTGTTTTGGCTCTGTAATTGCCTATCTATATTTATAGAGATCGGCCAACTCAATGCACAGGCAAGTCAACAACATGGATGGGGGGATCTCCGTTCCCTTTTTCTATGCCGCGATGACCAAATGGGTCAAAGAGCGCTTACTCTGTCCTTGAGTCTTATAGATTTCGTCATGTCATAAGAGAATATGTCACTCAAACACAACGCGTTTTAGTATCGTTACAAGTAACTAAATATGGGTAGCATAATGAAATTTCAATGCTACTCCCGCACCAACGGTGTTTCATTTACGTTGAATTGAACGGAAGTTCTACATATTCGAGTTACTTGAGTATAATACCTCCATAAATCGAAAATCACAGACCACACTCACTCAAAGAGTGTTTCGAGAGTTTAATTTGTTAAGTTACCGCCATAGCTTCCACGCTGGCAACCATGCTGACGTGGTAAAACACATCGTTCAAAGCCTCATTCTTGATGCGCTGAAACAAAAAGAGACACCATTTGTTTATCACGATACCCACTCGGGTGTGGGACGCTACGATCTGACTCACGAATGGTCTGAAAAAACAGGTGAATACAAACAAGGCATCGCGCGTATTTGGGATAATCCAAACATTCCAGAAGACATCGCCAGCTACATCGATTCAATCAAAGCGTTGAACAACGGTGAGAAACTGCGTTACTACCCAGGCTCACCACGCGTAGCACGTGCACAGATCCGCCCTCAAGACCGCATGGTGCTGACAGAACTGCACCCAGCCGATCACCCGTTGCTGGAGCAAGAGTTCCACCGCGATCGCCAAGTAAGCATCTACAAAGAAGATGGTTTTAAGCGTCTGAAAGGCAGTCTGCCACCGCAAGAGCGTCGTGGTTTGGTGTTGATTGACCCACCCTACGAGCTGGCCAAAGAGTACCGCGATGTGGTGCAGGCGATTTACCAAAGCCACAAACGTTGGGCGACGGGCATTTACGCCATTTGGTACCCAGTGGTAAACCGTTGCGACATCGAAGACATGATTGAAGGTTTAGAAGGTCTTGGCATCCGTAAGATCTTGCAAATCGAACTTGGCGTATCACCAGACACCAATGAGCGTGGCATGACCGCATCCGGCATGATCGTGATTAACCCACCGTGGAAACTGGAAAGCCAGATGAAAGAAATTCTGCCATTCCTGCAAGAAGCGATCGCACCAGCAACGGGACACTGGAAAGTCGACTGGATAGTTCCAGAGTAAATACCTCTGCTCTTTAGGCTTTTAAACGCAACGATTTCATCGTTGCGTTTTTTTTGATTTTTCGTTCATTTTGCATTCCCAAATACTCGCTTTATTCCGCTTTAGTACCCTTTCATCGCTATTTGTCATAAGCAATGTCACTTTTTCCCATTTAGGAAATTACTAGACTCGATTTATGATAGGGACAACGGATCCTGCCCAAGTGACTTCAACAAACTTGGGCAGGTAACAATTCATGTCGGGATGTTGAGTTCATCACCCACCACCCCAATGTAGTTGTTGTCAGACAAAATTAATAAGCTTTTGGAGAAAGTAATGGCGACTCATTTTGATTATATCTGTATCGGCGGCGGCAGCGGCGGC
>NZ_JBNFXP010000011.1:0-121516 GCF_052877535.1 Vibrio sp. PNB23_22_6
TGAACTCTTCTGTGTAGCGTTTTCCGCTCATGATAACACCTCATAGTTTATTGAATTATATAACTATTAAGTGTCTAGTGAAGTGGGGTCTTACCAAACGGTAGCTTCAAAGTTATAGTTATCACGATAGCGTTTTTATTACACGGACGAATAATCTGGCTCATTGGAGATCGGTAACCCCCTAATGCCTTCCCAGCAATTACAACATTGGTTTGCAACGCTAACCTCAAATAGTCCTTTCTTTTTTGCCATTATTGATAAGAAACACAGTTATCGAATGGTAAGTGAGCGCTATTGTGACATTGCGGGCTTAGGCCATAGCGAAATCATTGGTCTTAACGATAGCCAAGTTCTAGGTGACGTATTCTATAAGAAGCTTGCTCCTTACTATCAACGCGCTTTCAAAGGCGATCATGTAGAAGCAGAAATAACCCTAGATGAAACGGGCTTAGAGACTAACTTACATTTTAGTCTTTCTCCGATTAAAGAAGGGAATGAAACCCGATTCGTGGTATTTCATGCCATTGATACTTCTGAAAAACACATTCTTGTTCGTTCTTTAGAAGAGTCAGAAAGCAAATTTTCCAAGCTTACTCAGCTTTTACCTGATGGTTTGTTATTGGTTGAAAATGACATCATCATTTCTGCCAACCCCGCATCGTCTCGCTTACTTGGTCTAAACTCGCCACATGAATTGCTCGGAGAAGAGCTGTCTCGTCTATTCATCGATGAAAACAGCAAGAAAGTTTTTAGTCATCGCATCAGTTCACTCCTGTCTGAAAAACCGTTTGCCTGTTTAACCAGTGCAAGATGTGGATTTGAGCGAAAGGTACGCCTGCATGCTGACACCACCGCTGTTCTTGGCAGTGAATCCCAAATAATCCTTATCCAGGATGCCGACGACACACCTAAAACGCTTTCTTCAGGCTCCGCTGAAGATGCTCACATTGACTCTCTGACCAAGCTATACAACCGCTTTGGGTTTACCAAACGTCTTGAGCAACTGATTAACAGGCGCACGCCACTATTGGTGTTTTATCTTGACATCGATAACTTCAAAAACATCAATGACTCACTTGGCCATCACATTGGTGATAAAGTCATTCAGGAGGTATCCGCTCGTCTTAAGCACTCATTACCAAGCCAAGTAATCATTGGCCACCTTGGGGGAGACGAATTCGGTATTATTTTGCCAGAACCAGAAAATACCCGTATGGCAGAGAGCCTTTCCGAGCGCATCATCTCTTTGATCAACCAGCCATTTGATCTACACCACTTCAGTAAACGTCTTGCTTGTTCAATTGGGAGTGTGCGTTATCCAGAAGATGGCCAAGACGCACGAATCCTCCTGCAAAATGCCGATACGGCAATGTATGAAGCCAAGGATCGCGGCCGCAACCGCCTGATCAAGTTTAACGATCAGATGAATAAAGAAGCGCGCATGCGTTTGTGGTTGGAAATTGAGCTGCAAAAAGCATTGCAACAACACGGATTGGAAGTCTGGTATCAACCAAAAGTAAATGCTCGCGACTTCAGCATTAACGGAGCGGAAGCCTTAGTGCGCTGGAAGCACCCTGTCGAGGGTTACATCAGTCCAGGGGCGTTTATCCCTGTAGCCGAACGTGCCGGCTTGATCGAGCACCTTGGTAAAGTGGTCATGCGTGATGTATTTAATACTGTCAAGCGTTGGAAGCTACAGGGTATCCTGCCAGGACGTGTGGCAATTAACCTTTCTCCTGAACAATTTGGCAATCCTCAGCTCATTGACTACATGGAAAAGCTACTGCGCACTACCGAGCTCGATCCAAGCTGCATTACTTTCGAGCTAACCGAAAGTGCGGTGATGAGTGACAGTCAACACACACTGCAAATGCTAAACGCAATAAAGAAACTCGGCTTCAACCTTTCTATTGACGACTTTGGTACAGGCTACTCTTCCCTCTCTTATTTGGCACGCTTTCCAATCGATGAGCTAAAAATAGACCGAGCCTTTATCAGCGACATTGATATCTTGTCAAAACAGGTGACTGTTATTGAAAACATCATCAACCTAGGTAAATCGCTCGATTTAACGGTCGTCGCAGAGGGCGTAGAAACACACCAGCAAGCGACCCTGTTATCCAACTTGCAATGTAACTCGATTCAAGGCTTTCATTTCTATCGTCCTCAACCGAAGCACGAAGTCGAAGAACTGTTCGTACAAAACCGTCGCCACAAAAAATAATGCGCACTTTCCCCCCCTGACTCTCATGGGGGAAACGTATCGATAAAACTACAACCACTTAATATTCGAAGTGTTGCCTATCATACATGCCAACTCTGACTCCCGAAGCCAAGCCTCTCGACGTTACTTAAGGGATAAATCTCAACTTTATTGAGCTAAACCTAACTTAGGTCAATTTCGCTATTCATAATTCTTCATAAAA
The DNA here is from genome assembly GCF_052877535.1 of Vibrio sp. PNB23_22_6. Taxonomy (NCBI): domain Bacteria; kingdom Pseudomonadati; phylum Pseudomonadota; class Gammaproteobacteria; order Vibrionales; family Vibrionaceae; genus Vibrio; species Vibrio sp. PNB23_22_6. The sequence goes on from NZ_JBNFXP010000011.1 coordinate 2,427, forward strand.
TGCGACCATCTTTTTATTCTCTATGATTGTGAGCATATGGAACTCTTGTGCCCTGCGGGTAACTTGCCTGCGTTAAAAACCGCGATTGATTGCGGTGCAGATGCTGTATACATCGGCTTCAAAGACGATACAAACGCTCGTCACTTTGCTGGTCTTAACTTTAACGGCAAAAAACTTGAAAAAGCGGTGCAATACGTCCACGACCGCAACAAAAAGATCCATGTTGCACTCAATACGTTTGCTCACCCAAATGGATTTGAGCGTTGGACAAATGCGGTAGATAACGCTGCAGCCCTTGGTGTAGACGCACTGATTGTCGCTGACATTGCGGTACTTGAGTATGCTGCTCGCAAATATCCAGAGCTTGAACTACACCTTTCGGTACAAGCATCTGCAACCAACGTTGCGGCTATCGATTTCTACAAACAGAACTTCAACGTTAAACGAGTCGTACTGCCTCGTGTACTGTCGATCCACCAAGTGAAACAACTATCGCGTAACATCACTAGTGACGTCGAGCTAGAGGTATTCGCTTTTGGCAGCCTTTGTATCATGTCTGAGGGACGCTGTTACCTATCGTCATACATGACAGGTGAATCACCAAACACCGTTGGCGCTTGTTCTCCCGCGAAATACGTTCGCTGGCAAGAAACAGAACAAGGTCTAGAGTCGCGCTTGAATGATATTCTTATTGATCGCTACAGCGCAGGTGAAAATGCCGGCTACCCTACTCTTTGTAAGGGTCGTTTTGATGCTGAAATTGAAGGCGAAAAAAAACGCTATCATGCACTAGAAGAGCCAACCAGCTTGAACACCCTTTCTATGCTACCTGAACTGTTTGCGGCCAATGTTGCATCGGTGAAAATCGAAGGTCGTCAGCGTAGCCCTGCTTATGTAGAGCAAGTAACACGCACATGGCGAGCCGCGATTGATCGTTACCAAGCAAACCCTGAAGCCTATCAAGTAGAAGCGGCTTGGGATGCGGCACTAGCAAACGTGTCTGAAGGTACACAAACCACATTAGGTGCTTACCACCGTAAATGGCAATAGAGGTTAAGATGGATAATTCAATGAAATACGCACTTGGCCCACTGTTGTACTTTTGGCCAAGACAAGATGTAGAAGCATTTTACCAGCAAGCGAAATCAAGCTCAGCTGACATCATCTACCTTGGTGAAACGGTGTGTTCAAAGCGCCGTGAAATGAAACCTACACACTGGTTTGATATCGCGAAGGAGCTGTCTGCTTCCGGTAAACAAGTGGTGCTATCAACCATGGCTCTGCTAGAAGCACCAAGTGAAGTCAACATCATGAAGAAGTACATCGACAACGGTGACTTCGCGATTGAAGCAAATGACGTCTCTGCGGTTCAATTGGCTTCTGAGCACAAAGTGCCTTTTATCGTTGGCCCTGCGGTGAACACGTACAATGCGCATACGCTGAATGTGTTCTTAAAGCAAGGCATGACTCGCTGGTGCATGCCAGTTGAGCTATCACGTGAATGGTTGAGCAACACGCTGACACAATGCGATGAGTTAGGTATTCGCAGTAAGTTTGAAGTGGAAGTGTTCAGCCACGGTTACTTGCCACTGGCTTACTCAGCTCGCTGCTTTACCGCTCGTGCAGAAAACAAAGCCAAAGATGATTGCGAAACCTGCTGTATTAAATACCCAACGGGCATCCAAGTAAGCAGCCAAGAGGGTCAGGAGGTCTTTAACTTGAACGGCATCCAAACTCAATCTGGTTACTGCTACAACCTAATCAACGATCTACCAAGCATGGAAGGGTTGGTTGATGTGGTTCGTCTAAGTCCACTGGGCATCAGCACCTTCTCTGAACTGGACCATTTCCGTTCAAATGAGAAAGGCACTAATCCAGGTAAGATCCAAGATCGCCAATGTAACGGTTACTGGCATCAACTTGCTGGCTTAGAAGTGAAAAACATCTAAACACTTTCCACTAGTTTCAAAGCAATTAAAAAGCGAGGCACTACCCTCGCTTTTTAATTTGTCTTTTTCTTTAAGACGTTTGAATGCTCGGCTCAGCAGTGCTCTCATTCATTAATTTCTTAACATCACGCCACAGCATACTCATCACCACCAGGCTTAATGCAATATTGGAGAGTGGGAACGCAATCCAGATACCCGTTACGCCTAGGAGCTTCGGCAAAATAAATAAGAATGGCAACTGAATAACCATATTACCAATGGTGACAAACATCGCTTTGCTGCCTTTGTTCACCGACTGATAGTATGCTGCTGCTACCACCAAGAAACCATCCAAGAACAGCGCAAACATGTGCAGACGAATACCAACGACCGTCGCATCAATCAGATGTTGATCTGCGTTGTTGAACACAGAAACAAACTCGTAAGGAAAGAGGTTCATTAAGATGACGAACGCGACACCACCGAGTACAGAAGTACCCATCGCAATCTTCAACAGCTTGCGAATATTGTCTTGATTGCGTGCACCATGATTGTAACTCACCAAAGGCTGCATACCATTCGCGATACCCTCAGCAATCAAATAGTAAACCGTCACGATGTAGCCCAAGATCGCATAAGCGCCTATCAGCAAAGTACTGCCGTACTGAGCAAATAGGTTGTTGTGCAGCGCAACCATCATCGAGGTATAAGCATACATAAAGAAACTCGATGTACCGATGGTGACAATTTTGGGTACAACATCAAACTGCACCTTCAAATCGCTAATGGTTAGGCGTAGTTTTGCTTTCGACGTAAAGAAATAAGCTACGCCCAGAATCGTTACGATCATCTGTGCTAGCGCCGTCGCAATCGCAGCCCCCGTTAACTCCCAGTTTAACCAAGCAATAAAGATGTAATCCAATACGATATTAACGACCGCACCTATCACCATCAAAATGGTCGCTAGATTTGGACTATCATCATTACGAAGTAAAAAAGGCACCGCAATAGAGCCAAGAGAAAACACACAAGCGACAATGAGAATATGTAAATATTGCAAGCTCAGCTCATAGACTCGTCCTTCTGCCCCCTGCCAGTGAATGAAATCGTCTGCAAAAAAGAACAAGATCGTCGCGACCACCGGCATCAATGCGACTAGCAACAGTAGACCAGTGGAAAGAATGCGCTTCGCACCCTCAGCATCTTTTTCACCTTGTTTGATCGAGGCTAGCGCACCGGTACCGACTCCTACCATCATACCGATACCCAGAATAGAGCCAATGATCGGCCAAGCGACGTTAATCCCCGCGAGTCCGTCAGCACCAACGTAGCGACCGATAAAGATACCATCCACGACTTGATACAAACCGTTAACCAGCATAGCGGAAACGGTTGGAATTGTGTATTTCCAAAACTGTTTATAAATAGCGTTTTGCATGACAACCACCAATAGTTAGCAAGGCTAACTAAATAGTTAAAATAATAGACTTTGTTATTTGTTACTCAACGCTTTAGTCAGTAACGCTTGTAGTTGTTGTACTTCCTGATCATTTAAGTTTCTCATCATCTGCTCAGAAATATCTTTGTAGACAACTTGCTCTAACGACATCTCTTTCACGACTTCTTCCGTCAATACCGCGCGTTTAGAGCGGGCATCTTCACTGCATGCTATGCGCTTAACCAAGCCTTTTTTTTCTAGACGAACCACCATGTTAGAGGCCGAAGGCTTAGTTACTTGAAGCTCCGCAGCAAGATCAGTGATGCGCACACCTTCAGGGTAACGCTGAATAACTCGTAAATAATCAAACTCGTTAAAACTTAAACAAGAAAGCGGATCTTCTTTCGCATACACTCGCCATGCTTTAGCACAGAAGCGCTCTAAATCGATCAGGCTTTTTTCTAATGCCATTCTACTGACTCATTTAGTTAGCAAGGCTAACTATTTTAGTCAAGCCACTAAAAATCTTCAAGCACAAAAAAACCGCTCGTTTGAGCGGTTTTCCATGATTACTGTTGTTCTTTCTGCTGTTGCTCTGCTTTGAGCTTTGCCAACTTTTCTTGTTGTAGCTGCTCGTAAATCTGCCCCAGCTCTAGGAAAGAGTAACGGTGCTCCACATATTCGTAGACGTTAAACGAAATCGCGAGCTTATACAAAGAGATCGCATTTGCTACGTTCCCTTCCAATTGATGGCGTTTTCCTAAATAAAAATAGGTTTCTGTTAAACGCTCTGCAAGACGGTAATTTTCTCTGGTACCATCCATAATCGCTTTCAGCGCAGTATCGTCTGACACATCACGTAACATGATTGCAACTAGCACCCATCCCCACTCTTCACTGCGGTCACGTTGGTAACGCTGCTGAAGATTGGCTTTCGCTTGCTCTGGGTTCTGATCCGCTTCAATGATATATAGCCACAACGCACGAAATGGATCGCTTGGCATCTCCTGGTAATGCTTGGTCATATCTTCCAAAGCTAACCCTATACGACCACCATAGTACAATGCGATCGCACGGTTACGCTCTGCGTAAGAGTTTTCTGGAGCAAGCTCTAGCGTCGAATCAAACGCTTCATAAGCCGCATCAAACTCTCCCACTTGAGTAAAATACACCCCGAGTAGGTTAAAAATATCAGGCTGAGCTGGATTCAACTGCAAAGATTGATTGAAGTCCAAACGAGCAAGATCACGCAAACCGACACTGTCATAATAATTGCCACGCTCAAAGTGCATCTTTGCTCTTACTTCATCACTGAGATCTGGTCGCTGTAAAAGCTGAGATAGACGTGCAATCTGAACTTCTTGCTGGACACTTGGCTGCAGAGGAACCGCCATCGGTGGGTAAATCCACCTTTCTTCTGATTGCTGAGCGATATTAGCACAACCGGTCAGTGCAATAGACACACATAAACTTGCGGTTTGAAACCATTTCACTAATTTGTACTCCTGTTCGGACCGCTTTGGGCCTGTTTCTCTTAATGCACTATAGAATAAATAACCTCATTTGAGGCTGAATCCCTCGAGACAGGCCAAAAAAAGGGAGCAATAATGCTCCCCTTTTATAACATGCTTTCAGGCTCTTAAGCTAATAAAAGGCCTAAAGTCATCATTTCGTTTATTCGTCTTTTGCAGCAGGAGCTTCAACTGCTGCTTCTTCAGCAGCTGTTTCTACCGCTTCTTTCATGCTTAGACGAACACGGCCTTGGCGGTCGATTTCAAGCACTTTAACTTGAACTTCTTGGCCTTCAGCTAGATAGTCAGATACTTTCTCAACACGTTTTTCAGCGATTTGAGAAATGTGTACGAGACCGTCTTTACCTGGAAGAATCGTTACGAATGCACCGAAGTCTGCTAGACGCGCTACTTTACCTGTGTAAATGCGGCCTACTTCAACTTCTGCTGTGATTTCTTCGATACGACGGATTGCTTCTTTCGCAGCAGTGCCTTCTGTTGCAGCAATCTTGATTGTACCGTCGTCTTCGATTTCGATAGTTGTACCTGTCTCTTCAGTTAGAGCGCGGATAACTGCACCACCTTTACCGATCACGTCTTTGATCTTCTCTGCGCTGATCTTCATTGTGTAGATACGCGGAGCAAATTCAGAGATCTCTTCACGAGCACCCGAGATAGCTTCATCCATTACAGAAAGGATGTGCTTACGTGCACCTTGCGCTTGGTTAAGTGCAATTTGCATGATCTCTTTCGTGATACCTTCAATTTTGATGTCCATTTGAAGTGCAGTGATACCGTCGTTAGTACCTGCTACTTTAAAGTCCATGTCACCTAGGTGGTCTTCGTCACCAAGGATATCAGAAAGAACAACGAAATCGTCGCCTTCTTTAACAAGACCCATTGCGATACCCGCAACAGAAGCTTTGATTGGCACACCAGCATCCATAAGAGCCAGAGAAGTACCACATACCGAAGCCATTGAAGATGAACCGTTAGACTCAGTGATTTCTGAAACAACGCGAACAGTGTATGGGAATTCATCTACAGAAGGCATTACTGCTTGGATACCACGTTTCGCAAGCTTACCGTGGCCGATTTCACGACGCTTAGGAGAACCTACAAAACCTGTTTCACCTACACAGTATGGAGGGAAGTTGTAGTGTAGTAGGAAGTGATCTTTCTTCTCACCAGTTAATTCATCGATGATTTGAGCATCACGTTGAGTACCTAGCGTCGCCGTTACGATTGCCTGCGTTTCACCACGAGTGAATAGCGCGCTACCGTGTGTACGAGGAAGAACGCCAGTACGTACGTCTAGTGCACGAACCATGTCTTTCTCACGACCGTCGATACGTGGGTGACCGGCAATGATGCGGCTACGTACAACATTCTTCTCTAGAGAACCAAGCATCTTCTTGATTTCCATCTCGTCTTGCTCTTCGTCTTCAGCAAGAATTGCTGCAACGACGTCAGACTTGATAGCACCGACTTGCTCGTAACGAGCCATTTTTTCAGTGATTTGGTATGCTTCTGTTAAGCGAGTTTCTGCTAGATCTGCGATTTTCGCTTTAAGCTCAGTGTTTACTGCTGGCGCTTCCCATTCCCAAGCTGGTGTTGCAACTTCAGCTTTGAATTCATTGATAGCAGAAATAACCACTTGTTGTTGGTCGTGACCAAATACAACTGCCGCTAGCATTTCTTCTTCAGTTAGGTTGTCTGCTTCAGATTCAACCATTAGCACTGCAGATTCTGTACCCGCAACCACTAGGTCAAGCTTAGACGCTTCTAGTTCAGTGTTGCTTGGGTTAAGAACAAGTTGACCGTCGATGTGGCCAACACGTGCTGCACCGATAGGACCATTAAACGGAATACCAGAGATAGCGAGTGCCGCTGAAGTACCGATCATTGTCACGATGTCTGGTTGAACATTCGGGTTCACAGACATCACTGTTGCGATCACTTGAACTTCGTTTTTGAATGCGTCTGGGAATAGTGGGCGAATCGGACGGTCGATTAGACGAGCAGTCAGTGTTTCACCTTCTGAAGGACGACCTTCACGCTTGAAGAAACCACCAGGGATCTTACCTGCAGCGTAAGTACGCTCTTGGTAGTTAACCGTTAGCGGGAAGAAATCTTGACCTGGTACCGCTTCTTTTTTACCTACTACAGAAACGAATACAGCCGTATCGTCCATAGTAACCATCACTGCTGCCGTTGCTTGACGAGCGATAACGCCAGTTTCTAAAGTAACCGTGTGGTTACCGTACTGGAACGTTTTAACAACTGGTTTTTCGAACATTGTTATTCCTTGCTCTAAGTAGAACTTAGATAAATTGAGTGAGACTCAAAGCACTACGAATCGCGACTAGTGAAAGCAGACTCGATGATAAGCAAGCCAACTTTGAATAGTCGCGACCACTTGGTCGACTTGGTTGACTGTAATGCTAGGAGTATTTCTGAGAAATCTCGCGATGAGACTTGCCGTGCGTATTATAACGGCATAAGTCCTAATTTGCTAAATTTAGGCAATAAAAAAGGGGCATAAAGCCCCTTTTTTAAACAAACTGTTCTATGCAGCCGCTGATTAGCGACGTAGGCCTAGACGCTTGATTAGATCTTGGTAACGAGCAAGGTTTTTACCTTTCAAGTAGTCAAGAAGCTTACGACGGCGAGAAACCATACGTAGAAGACCACGACGGCTGTGGTGATCGCCTTTGTGTGCTTTGAAGTGACCTTGTAGGTGGTTGATAGAAGCTGTAAGTAGAGCTACTTGAACTTCTGGTGAACCAGTGTCGCCTTCGCCTTGTGCGTATTCTGCAACGATTGCTGCTTTAGTTTCTGCATTCAGAGACATAATTCTCTCCTAATAAGAGTAGGTTAATATTTGTGCCAGCCAATCTCTGATTCAGCCGGCACGAGGAGCGCGAATTATAAGGAAGTTTCCTCAATCACGCAATATAAAAATACCGGCACTAATTGCCGGTATTTCTTAAGCTTTACGAAGTCACTCTTCGTCGCGGAAAACCACCAAGCGTTTTGGTGCAACTTTTCCATCATCGTTCACTTCAGCGACACCAATAAAGAGCTTATCTTCACCGGAAGTCATGCGAATTGGTGTGCCTTCTGGGGCTCCAAATACCTGTACTGGCATACCATGCTGTACGAGATTGGTTAGCTCTGCGTTTAGGTTTACCTCTGGTAAATCTTCAACGGCGGTATCCATTGGTAGCAATAGTGAATCAAGCAGTTCTTTCGGTGCGATCTCATCACGATGCGCTTGCTCTAACAACTCATTAAGCTGCTCAAGTGTTACCATCTTTTCGTATGGGTACTTAGCAACGCCTGTGCGACGCAGCATCGTCACGTGAGCACCACAACCTAGCATCTCACCAAGATCATCAACGATAGTACGGATGTACGTGCCTTTTGAACAATGTACTTCCATTTCTACTTCATTTTCTTCAAAACGATGCAGGATGATTTCGTAGACGGTGATCTTACGAGACTCTCGAGGAACTTCTATCCCTTGTCGAGCGTACTCATACAATGGCTTCCCTTGGTATTTCAAAGCCGAGAACATCGATGGGATCTGATCAGATTCACCACGAAACTTCTCGATGCAAGCTTCCAACTTCTCTAGAGACACATCAACAGGACGTGTCTCAACCACCTCACCATCAGAATCGGAGGTGTCCGTGCGTTCACCCAACTTGGCAATCACTCGGTAACGTTTATCTGAATCTAATAGGAACTGAGAGAATTTGGTCGCTTCACCTAGGCAGATTGGCAGCATACCCGTCGCTAGAGGGTCCAAAGCACCCGTATGACCTGCTTTCTCAGCGAAGTAGATACGTTTTACTTTCTGTAGTGCGTCATTCGACGAAATACCTGTCGGCTTATCTAAAAGCACCACGCCATTAATTGGACGACCTTTACGACGACGAGCCATTAGCTATCTTCTCCAGTCTGAGATTGTTCATCTTCGCGACCAGAATCTTTTTGTTTGCGCTTATCTTCACTTACGACTTCAGACACTAGGTTAGACATACGCATACCTTCTACTAGTGTGTTGTCGTAATGAAAACGAACTTCCGGCGTCAAACGAAGACGAATACGCTTACCTAGCATCATGCGAATGTGAATCTCATGTTCACGCAGTGCTTCTAGGCAAGACTCAGGTGTTTGCTCACCCACACATAGGAAGGTCACGAATACTTTTGCATAAGCGAGGTCACGAGACACTTCTACGTCAGAGATGGTTACCATCCCTAAGCGAGAATCGCGAACTTCGCGTTGAAGGATCATTGCTAGTTCTTTTTGCAGCTGCTGTGATACGCGCTGCGTGCGGCTAAATTCTTTTGACATATTCATTCTCTTAAATAGAAAGAATGGGGGGATGGTCAAGCCAGCCCCCCATGGTGTATTCAACAACCAATTACTATTTGTCTTTTAGACGTTTAGTAATTTTAGTCAATTAGTCTAGAGTACGTTTAATTTCAACGATTTCAAACACTTCGATCTGGTCGCCTACGCGAACGTCGTTGTAGTTCTTAACGCCGATACCACACTCGTAACCATTCTTAACTTCTTGAACGTCATCTTTAAAGCGGCGTAGTGACTCTAGTTCACCTTCATAGATAACAACGTTATCACGTAGAACGCGAATTGGGTTGTTACGCTTTATCAGACCTTCAGTCACCATACAACCAGCGATTGCGCCCAGTTTTGGTGACTTAAATACGTCACGTACTTCAGCAAGACCAATGATCTCTTGCTTGAATTCTGGAGCAAGCATACCGCCCATTGCTTGTTTAACTTCATCAATCAATTGGTAAATGATTGAGTAGTAACGTAGATCAACACTTGCGGCTTCAATCGCACGACGAGCAGATGCATCCGCACGTACGTTAAAACCAAGGATGATAGCGTTTGAAGCTTCTGCTAGTACAGCATCAGTTTCCGTAATACCACCTACACCAGAACCAACGATGTTTACTTTCACTTCGTCAGTAGACAGTTTCAGTAGTGAGTCTGCGATAGCTTCTACAGAACCTTGTACGTCCGCTTTCAGTACTACGTTTAGTTCTGCAACTTCACCAGCCGTCATGTTAGAGAACATGTTCTCTAGTTTAGATTTCTGCTGACGAGCAAGTTTCACTTCACGGAATTTGCCTGCACGGTAGTTTGCAACTTCACGCGCTTTGCGCTCATCACGTACTACTGTTGCTTCGTCACCTGAAGACGGTACACCAGAAAGACCTAGGATCTCAACAGGGATAGACGGACCTGCTTGAGAAATTTCTTTACCTAGCTCATCGCGCATTGCACGTACACGGCCGTATTCTTGACCACAAAGAACGATGTCGCCTTTGTTTAGTGTACCTGATTGAACCAATACGGTTGCTACTGGACCACGACCTTTATCTAGGCGAGATTCAACAACCACGCCAGATGCCATGCCTTCGGCTACAGCTGTGAGTTCAAGAACTTCTGACTGAAGAAGGATTGCTTCTAGAAGACCATCGATGTTTGTACCCTGTTTAGCAGAGATGTGAACGAACATGTTCTCACCGCCCCATTCCTCAGGGATTACGTCGTATTGAGCTAGCTCATTCTTAACGTTGTCTGGGTTTGCGTCTTCTTTATCGATCTTGTTCACAGCAACAATCAGAGGAACGCCTGCCGCTTTCGCGTGCTGAATCGCTTCAACGGTTTGTGGCATTACGCCATCATCTGCTGCTACTACAAGAACAACGATATCTGTCGCTTGAGCACCACGAGCACGCATAGCAGTAAATGCCGCGTGTCCAGGAGTATCAAGGAACGTGATCATGCCGTTTTCAGTTTCAACGTGGTAAGCACCGATGTGCTGTGTAATACCACCAGCTTCGCCTGAAGCAACGTGAGTACGACGGATGTAATCCAGTGTTGATGTTTTACCGTGGTCAACGTGACCCATAATAGTAACAACAGGTGCGCGTGGCACGGCTTCTGCTGAACTGTCACGATCAGATAGAACCGCTTCTTCAAGCTCGTTCTCTTTACGCAGTACCACTTTGTGACCCATTTCTTCAGCAACAAGTGCTGCTGTTTCTTGGTCGATCACTTGGTTGATAGTCGCCATCGCGCCCATCTTCATCATCACTTTAATCACTTCTGTCGCTTTAACCGACATTTTGTTAGCAAGTTCTGATAGAACGATGGTTTCGCCAATCACAACATCTTGTTTAGCAACCATCGCCGACTTATCGAAGCCGTGTTGCATTGATGTTGGTTTCGCTAGTTTACCTTTACGACCACCTTTACCACCACGTTGGTTACGACCACCGCGCTCGTTGTCATCGTTGCGGTTAGAAGGTTTTTTCTTCTTCTTACGACGACCAGCTTCTGAGCTGCGATCTGCAGCGTCTTCTGCTTCACGTGCATACGTTGATGTCGTCACGTGGTAGTCAGAGTTTTCTAGCTCTTTCTTTTTCTTTTCTTCTTCATTCCAACGAGCTTCGTTTTCTTCTGCAAGTTTACGCGCTTCTTCTACAAGTTTTGCTGCTTCTTGCTCAGCTTTACGTTGGGCTTCTTCTTCCTGACGACGCTTTAACTCGTCAGCTTCTTTCTTTGCTTGCGTATTAACATCCGCATTTTTTGCATTCATGTCTTTCTTAGCCTTATCAGCTTGTGCGCGTTTTGCCTTTTCTTCAGCGTCACGTTTTGCATCCGCTTCACGTTTTGCTTTTTCATCGGCTTCGCGCTGTGCTTTTTCTGCAGCCTCGCGTTTGGCTTGTTCTTCAGCCTCACGCTTCGCAAGCTCTTCAGCTTCACGCTTTGCTGCTTCCTCAGCCTCACGTTTTGCATCGTCTTCGATAGTGCTGCGCTTCACATATGTGCGCTTCTTACGCACTTCTACTTGAACATCTTTACTCTTGCCACCACCTGCTGCAACACTCAATGTGCTGCGAGTCTTACGCTGGAGCGTTAGGCGAGTCGGCTCTGAATCACCTGATTTATCACCGTGTTCTTTTTTAAGATGAGCAAGAAGCTTTTGCTTCTCCTCGTCTGACACATTGTCAGAGCTCGCCTTTTTCATGCCAGCATCAGCAAGTTGCTCCATTAAGCGGTCAACTGGCGTACCAATCTCTTCACTCAGTGCTTTAACTGTTAATTGTGTCATGCCGCTTCCTCCTTGCTGAAATTATTATTCTTCGCCGAACCAACAGATGTTACGTGCCGCCATGATTAGCTCACCAGCACGTTCTTCAGTCAGGCCTTCGATACCATCCAAGTCATCAATACCTTGGTCAGCGAGATCTTCCAGTGTTGTTACACCTTTCGCTGCCAATTTAAACGCCATTTCACGCTCTAGCCCTTCAAGGCCTAATAGATCTTCAGCAGGCTCCAGACCATCGAAAGATTCTTCTTGTACAAGAGCAATCGTTGTAAGTGCATCTTTCGCACGGCTACGTAGCTCTTCAACGAGATCTTCGTTCAGGCCGTCAACTTCAAGCAATTCGTTTACTGGAACGTATGCTACTTCTTCAAGCGTTGAGAAGCCTTCTTCAACCAATAGTTGAGCGAAATCTTCTTCAATGTCTAGATACTTCATGAAGTTTTCGATTGACGCTTGGGACTCTTCAGCATGTTTCTTCTGCAGATCAGCGACTGTCATTACGTTCAGTTCCCAACCTGTTAGTTGAGACGCTAAACGAACGTTTTGACCATTACGGCCAATCGCTTGTGCTAGGTTGTCCGCTTCAACAGCGATGTCCATTGAGTGCGTATCTTCATCAACAATGATTGAAGCTACGTCTGCTGGCGCCATTGCGTTGATAACAAACTGAGCTGGGTTATCGTCCCAAAGTACGATATCGATTCGCTCACCACCAAGCTCGCCAGAAACAGCTTGAACACGCGCACCGCGCATGCCAACACACGCACCTACTGGGTCAATACGTTTGTCGTTAGTCTTAACCGCGATCTTAGCGCGAGAACCTGGATCACGAGCAGCACCTTTCAGCTCGATGATTTCTTCAGCGATTTCAGGCACTTCAACTCGGAATAGCTCAGCTAGCATTTCTGGTTTTGAACGCGTGATGAACAATTGGAATCCGCGCGCTTCAGGAGCGACTTTGTACAGAAGACCACGTACACGGTCACCTGGACGGAAGTTTTCACGAGGTAGCTGGTCATCACGTAGGATAACGGCTTCTGCGTTGTTACCTAGATCCAATACGATTGTTTCACGGTTTACTTTTTTAACAACACCGGTGATTAGGTCACCTTCGTTGTCGATGAATTGCTCAACGATTTGTGCGCGCTCAGCTTCACGTACTTTTTGCACGATAACTTGCTTCGCTGTTTGAGTCGTAATACGGTCAAACGTCACTGATGGAATATCATCTTCTACAAAATCACCCAATTGAACTTCAGGATCTTCGTACTGTGCTGCTTCTAGTGAAATCTCTTTTGTTGGATTCTCAACGTGGTCGACAACCAACCAACGACGGAATGTTTCAAATTCACCCGTTTTACGGTCGATAGCAACACGCACATCGATTTCGATTTCGTATTTTTTCTTAGTAGAAGTTGCAAGAGCAATCTCTAGAGCTTCAAAGATACGCTCACGAGGTACGGCTTTCTCATTTGATACCGCTTCTGCTACCGCTAAAATTTCTTTACTCATTGTATTTAGCCTCTAAGCTTCAAATTTTTTAGGAAACTAAAATTTAGGGATAAGGTTTGCTTTAGAAATATTGCTTAGTGCAAACATTTCGTCTTGCCCATCGACAGTAACAGCAATGGTTTCACCATCAACTGAATGGATGATACCTTTCCACTTTCGACGGTTACCAACAGCCATCTTCAGAACGATGTTGACCTCGTGACCAATAAATTGCTCGTAATGTGCTGCTTTGAAAAGTGGTCTTTCTAAACCTGGAGAAGAAACCTCTAGGCTGTAAGCAACTGAGATTGGATCTTCAACGTCCAGTACAGCACTCACTTGACGGCTAACTTCTGCACAGTCATCGACATTAATACCATTTTCAGAATCAATAAAAATGCGCAATGTTGAGTGTGCACCTGCACGAATGAATTCTAATCCAACCAACTCATAGCCCGATGCCTCTACTGGCGCTTCAAGCATTTCAGTAAGTTGTCTTTCTAAACCAGTCATTTGAACCACTCCAGAAACAAAAAAAGGGCTCAGAGCCCATTCTAAAAACCAAGCAACGATCTGAGTAAAGTTTAAAAACTCAGATAACAAAAAACCCCGAATAAGTCGGGGTTTTGTCGCTGGACCCTGATACGTTAAGCGTATCGAATACGAATCACTTAACTTGCAGTATGGTTAGCACTGCACAAACTTGCCAATCAGATAATATTCACTATACGAATATCGAAGATTGGTTGCGGGGGCCGGATTTGAACCGACGACCTTCGGGTTATGAGCCCGACGAGCTACCAAGCTGCTCCACCCCGCGTCCGACTTGCTGTGCATTATACGCACAAACAAGTGATTTACAAGTTTGTAAATACATGGTGCCGAGAGAGGGACTCGAACCCTCACACCAAAGGCACTAGCACCTCATGCTAGCGTGTCTACCAATTTCACCATCTCGGCGTCATAAACCATTACAGCTTATTGAGGAATTTCATCACCAGCTGGTGCTGGAACTTCACTCGCTGCATCGTTAACTTGTTCTACAACTGGTAGGCCTAACGTTGGGTCTATCCATTGTGACTCAGTCGTTTGCGTTGACATACGGCCAAGTAACAAGCTAATGATAAAAAATACGGTTGCTAAAATAGCAGTTGTTCGGGTTAAGAAATTACCTGAGCCGCTAGCGCCAAACACTGTGTTTGAAGCACCTGCACCGAACGAGGCTCCCATATCTGCGCCTTTACCTTGTTGAATCAACACAAGGCCAATCACACCAAGCGCTGCCAACAGGTAAATCACAAGTAGAACTGAAAACATTTTTTCCACCTATGTTCCAAATTGTTGAGCCAGCGCCGTTCAAAAACAATTTCATTTATCTAAGAACAAGGCTAGCGACCTCCTAACGGGAGGCGGAGCAATACTAGCGAAACCCCGTTACGCTGACAAGGGGAAATTAGAAAAAAATCAGTACTAACGCACTAAGCGCTCAAAAAAAGGGCAAAAACAGCCCTTTTCTCTCGCTAATCATCCTAAAGCAATGATTAGCAACTTGCTTTTACAGCGTCAGCAATCTTAAGTGCGGATGCTTGAACAAGGTCAGCATCTTCCCCTTCCACCATGACACGAAGAAGTGGCTCAGTCCCGGATTTACGCAGCAACACACGACCTTTATCGCCTAGTGCCGCTTCAACTTCAGCAACAGAATCTAGCACCGACTGTGCTTCCAGTGGATTGCTATCACCAGTAAAACGCACATTTTCAAGCACTTGCGGGTAAAGCATCATGCCTTGCGTCAAATCGTATAGAGACATATCGCTACCAACCACAGACGCAAGAACTTGCAGGGCGGCAACAATCGCATCACCTGTTGTCACCTTATCTAGCAAAATAACGTGACCTGAGTTTTCAGCGCCAATTTTCCAGCCTTTTTCTAGCAAACGCTCCATCACATAGCGATCACCCACTGCAGCACGTACGAATGGGATCCCGAGTTGCTTCAGACCGTTTTCCATGCCTAGGTTAGTCATTTGCGTACCAACAACTCCACCTTTAAGCTCACCACGGCGCAGAGCATCTCGAGCAATAATGTACGCAATCTGGTCGCCATCAACCTTGTTACCTAAGTGGTCGACCATTATGATGCGGTCACCATCACCATCGAAAGCCAACCCCAGGTTAGCTTGTTCTTCTACCACGCGTTTTTGCAGCGCACGTACATCTGTCGCGCCCACTTCAGCATTGATGTTGGTACCGTTTGGCTCAACGCCCATGGCAATAACATCTGCACCGAGTTCAGTGAACACGTTTGGTGCGATGTGGTACGTTGCACCATGCGCACAATCCACCACAATCTTCAGATTCGCCAAGCTAAGTTCGGATGGGAAAGTACTTTTACAGAATTCAATGTAACGACCTGCAGCATCATTTAGACGCGTTGCTTTACCAAGATCTGCAGACTCCACACATTCGATATCTTTATCAAGCTCAGCTTCAATAGCCAGCTCAATATCATCAGGCAATTTAGTGCCCTCTGAAGAGAAGAACTTGATACCGTTGTCGTAATAAGGATTGTGAGAAGCGGAGATCACGATGCCCGCTTCCGCACGGAAGGTTTGGGTAAGGTATGCTACTGCTGGTGTCGGCATTGGGCCAGTAAACGTCGCTTTTAGGCCTGCAGCCGCTAGACCTGCTTCTAACGCAGACTCAAGCATGTAGCCAGAGATACGTGTGTCTTTACCGATAATAACTTTCTTCGTGCCTTGTTTTGCGAGTACACGACCAGCCGCCCAGCCAAGCTTAAGTACAAAATCTGGCGTGATTGGGTATTGTCCAACTTTACCGCGCACACCGTCAGTACCAAAGTAACGTCTTTTATCAGACATAAAACTTTCCTTAATTCTTTTAGATATTGTTGTTCATCATCTCAACAACTTTCATTGCTTCGATCGTTTCTTCAAAGTCATGAACTCGAATGATTTGCGCACCTTTCATTGCAGCGATAGTTGCACAAACGACGCTCGCATTGACGCATTCCGCTGCAGGCTTATCCAGTAATTTGAAAATCATTGACTTACGAGACATACCAGCCAAGATTGGCAAGCCAAAGTCATGAAACTTATCGAGATGAGCAAGCATATGATAATTGTGTTCTAAGGTTTTGCCAAAACCAAACCCCGGGTCGAGGATAAGTTGCGACTTATCGATCCCAACCGCTTCACAAGCCTTGACACGCTCTTGGAGAAATACAGTAACATCTTCCATCAGATCATCATATTGAGGATCTGTTTGCATCGTTCTCGGCTGACCTTTCATGTGCATCAAACAGATAGGCAACTTTGCTTCTGCCGCCACTTCCAATGCACCAGGTTCTTGCAGGGCACGAACATCGTTAATTAAGTCTGCTCCTGCATCTACTGCTTGTCGCATCACCTCTGCTTTACTGGTATCAACAGAGATCCATACATCATACTTTTTACGAATGGCTTGAATCACGGGAATTACGCGCTGCAACTCTTCTTCCAAGGTAATGTCTGGCGCACCTGGTCGAGTGGATTCACCGCCTACGTCAATAATACTAACCCCGGCAACGATCATTTTCTCTACTTGCGCGAGTGCAAGATCAACAGAGTTGAATTTACCGCCATCAGAAAAAGAGTCAGGAGTGACATTAAGAATCGCCATCACGTGAGGACGAGAAAGGTCGAGGGATTTGTTGTTTGCTTTAATAATCATAATAAACACAAAAACCCCGAGCGAACTCGGGGTTTATTATTAGCACTAGGCGTTATTCAGAGTCTTTCTTTTCTGGAGCTTCGCTTGAAGTTGCTTCTTGAGTCGTTGACGGCTCTGCAGGCTTAGTTGCATCGACGCTATTCTCTTTCGCTTTTACTTCAGGTTTTGCTTGAGGTTTGTCATCACCTTCTGGTGGTGTTGTCGGCTTGTCGCCCCATCCAGCAGGTTCGCGAATATCCTCTTTACGCTCCATTAGGTCATTAATCTGACCGGCATCAATGGTCTCATACTTCATTAGCGCATCTTTCATCGCATGCATGATGTCCATATTCTCTTCTAAGATCTGCTTCGCACGGTCGTAGTTGCGATCGATGATATTACGAACTTCATCATCAATAAGCTTCGCAGTGTCATCAGACATGTGTTTAGTCTGAGTCACACTACGACCTAGGAATACTTCGCCTTCATCTTCTGCGTATAGCAGTGGACCAAGTTTTTCTGAGAAGCCCCATTGCGTCACCATCTTACGTGCGATCTCTGTTGCACGTTCAATGTCGTTAGAAGCACCCGTTGATACTTTCTCAGCACCGTAAATCAATTCTTCAGCAAGACGGCCACCGTAAAGACTTGAAATCATCGACTCTAGGTGTTGGCGAGACATGCTCACTCGATCTTGCTCAGGCAGGTACATCGTCACACCTAACGCACGTCCACGAGGAATGATAGATACCTTGTACACTGGATCGTGTTCCGGCACGAGTCTGCCTACAATTGCGTGACCGGCTTCGTGGTATGCCGTTGACTCTTTTACTTCTTCCGACATCACCATTGAACGGCGCTCCGCACCCATCATAATCTTGTCTTTCGCCAGCTCAAACTCAACCATAGAAACGTTATGTTTATTACCACGAGCCGCAAACAATGCCGCTTCGTTTACTAGGTTAGCAAGATCGGCACCTGAGAAGCCTGGTGTACCACGCGCGATAAGAGATGGCTCGACATCGCTAGCTAGAGGTACTTTGCGCATGTGAACCTTAAGAATCTGCTCACGACCACGTACGTCTGGTAATCCAACGACCACTTGACGGTCAAAACGACCAGGGCGCAATAACGCTGGGTCAAGTACGTCTGGACGGTTAGTCGCAGCAATCACGATAATACCTTCATTGCCTTCAAAGCCATCCATCTCAACCAGCATTTGGTTTAGTGTTTGTTCACGCTCATCGTGACCACCACCCACACCAGCACCACGTTGGCGACCTACCGCATCAATCTCATCGATGAAGATGATACAAGGCGCCGCTTTCTTCGCTTGTTCGAACATATCACGAACACGAGATGCACCTACACCAACGAACATTTCTACGAAGTCAGAACCTGAGATGGTAAAGAACGGTACTTTTGCCTCACCCGCAATGGCTTTCGCAAGAAGCGTTTTACCCGTACCAGGAGGACCGACCATTAGAACACCCGTAGGGATCTTACCGCCCAGTTTCTGGAAGCGGCTTGGATCACGCAGGTAATCTACCAGTTCTTTTACGTCTTCTTTTGCTTCGTCACAGCCTGCAACATCCGCAAAAGTCGTCTTGATTTGCTCTTCGCTCATCATACGAGCTTTGCTCTTACCGAAAGACATCGCGCCTTTACCGCCGCCGCCTTGCATTTGACGCATGAAGAAAATCCACACACCAATCAGTAAGATCATAGGGAACCAAGAAATGAAGATAGTACCTAGTAGGCTCTGCTCTTCAGGAGGCGTACCTTGTACTTTTACATTTTGGTTAATTAGGTCATCTAGAAGCTTCTGATCATACACAGGCATGTAAGTGACCATTTTGGCACCACCGCCGCGACGAACGAAACTGATTTCACCGTCTTTAAAAGTTGCTTCTTGAATCTGGCCTTGGCCAACTTCCTGTACAAACGTGGTGTAATCCACGGTTCTGCCATTGCTCTCTCCAGGGCCAAAGCTCTGGAATACCGACATCAACACGACAGCGATAACAAGCCACAGAATTAAATTTTTTGCCATGTCACTCAAGGTGTCAGCCTCTCGATAACTAATTGTAATTAAAGGTAGGGTACTACAGTTTATTAGCTGTAGCTATAGTGTTAACCATGTTCTAAACAAGCGAAATAGTTAACCTTTGTAACCAGTGGCTACAACAAAGACTTCTCGTGAGCGAGCTCTCGATGAGTCGGGTTTTCTGATTTTTACGGCTTTAAACATGTTTCGGACTTCTTTAACGTACTCGTCGAAGCCTTCACCCTGGAAAACCTTGACGACAAAGCTACCATTAGGTGCTAGAACTTGTCGACACATATCTAAAGCCAATTCAACTAAATACATAGCTCGTGGCTGATCGACTGAATTATTACCTGCAATATTAGGTGCCATGTCAGACATGACTACATCCACCATAGATGGTTGGATTCTTTCCAACAACGCTTCTAATACTGCATCGTCACGAAAGTCACCTTGTAAGAAGCTCACGCCCGCAATTGGATCCATAGGCAGTAAGTCACAAGCAATAATTTGACCTTCATCACCTATTATCTTAGCAGCATATTGTGACCATCCCCCGGGAGCGGCGCCTAAGTCGACCACAGTCATCCCAGGTTTCAGCAATTTATCTTTCGCTTGGATCTCATCAATCTTGAAGTAAGCACGTGAACGATAGCCTTTTTTACGGGCTTCATTTGCGTATTTATCATCAAAGTGTTCTTTCAACCAACGACCAGAGCTCGCTGAATGTTTTTGTCTACTCATTTTAATCCCAACAAGGCGCAAATAGGAGCTATTGTTTTAATAGGTCCAACCTATTACTCAATAAATTATAGTCTTCAGCAATAGATGGCGTTAAAATAGCTTTTTTCAACCCTTATTTTAAAGAAAATTGGCGGCGTAATGAACCTAAGCACCAAACAAAAGCAGCACCTTAAAGGCCTGGCTCACAGTTTAAAACCTGTTGTGCTAATGGGCGCAAATGGACTTACAGAAGCCGTGCTAGCAGAAATTGAAATCGCTCTAAACCATCATGAACTGATCAAAGTGAAAGTTGCATCAGAAGATCGTGAGACAAAACAGCTAATCATCGACGCTATCGTACGTGAAAGTGGCGCTGAAAAAGTTCAGACAATTGGTAAGGTACTTGTACTATACCGCCAGTCTGAAGAGCGTAAAATCGAAATCCCTCGCAAGTAGTTGCTACTTACTGAGTGGAAGAAGAAAAGGTCGCCAATGGCGACCTTTTTTGTATCTGCGATTCCATGCGAAATTCTTGATTAGATGTATTCAACACGGTCGATTTCGAAATCTTTTGCGCCACCAGGTGTTTGAATCACCACCTCATCGCCTTCCATTTTACCGATCAGACCACGCGCAATCGGTGAACTGATAGAAATACGGCCAGCTTTAATTTCGGCTTCATCGTCACCCACAATTTGGTAGGTTTTTTCTTCATCAGTGTCACAGTCAATCAAAGTAACGGTTGAACCAAAAATTACTTTGCCGGTGTTGTCCATCTTAGTCACATCGATCACTTGTGCTACGGATAGCTTGTATTCTATATCACGAATTTGCGCTTCACAGATCCCTTGCTCTTCACGTGCTGCGTGATATTCAGCGTTCTCTTTCAAGTCGCCTAGCTCGCGAGCCTCAGCGATTGCTTCAGAAATTTGTGGGCGAAGCTTTAGTAGACGTTCGAGTTCTGTACGTAGCAGCTGCTCGCCACGCATTGTCATTGGAACTTTTTCCATTATATAACCTCAATGCCAAAGGTGCCTTTGGACAAAAAAAGCCTACCCGACCATTAGGCTGGGTAGTACGTTCAAAGAGTTGATTCACTTAGTTTAAACAAACTCCGGTGTGAAATCACTTTAATTTGATTAAGCAACTTCGCATCTCTCATTACATTACCTTCTGGATGATTTTCAGAGCTGACCATTATCGCAATTTATTGAAAACCAACGCGGCTTATTACATTAGAAAAATCAAAAAACATAAAAACAAATCAATATCAGACCAATGTTATATAAATAAAAAGAATATAATAACAATAACTTAGCACTATTAAACCATTAATTGCACACTGTTCATTATTTTGATTGATATCATTTTACTACCTCATAGGGAAACTTTAGCAGTAAAACATGTCCTGCAACTTGTTACGGCATAGCTTTGAGCGAGTGAGTCGATTTCACCAAATAAAACTATGCATATAACAATAACTTGAGAGAGACTAACTCTCCCCATAAAACAATAATTATGGACAGCTAACTAGGACAAATAAAATGAAAAAGACTTTAATTGCTCTTTCTGTATCTGCAGCAGCTATGGCAACGGGTGTTAACGCAGTGGAACTTTACAACCAAGACGGCACTTCTCTAGAGATGGGTGGTCGTGCAGAAGCTCGTCTATCGATGAAAGATGGCGATGCAGCAGACAAATCTCGTATCCGTCTAAACCTTCTTGGTACTCAAGCAATCAATGACAACCTATACGGCGTTGGTTTCTGGGAAGGTGAATTTACCACCCAAAACGATCAAAACGTGGACACTCGTTACGCATACGCTGGTCTTGGTGGCGCATTCGGTGAAATAACTTACGGTAAAAACGATGGTGCACTAGGCGTTATCACTGACTTCACTGATATCATGGCTTACGCAGGCAACACTGCGGCTGACAAACTAGCAGTGGCTGACCGTACCGACAACATGCTGTCTTACAAAGGTCAATTCGAGAACCTAGCAGTTAAAGCAAGCTACCGTTTTGCTGACCGCGAGATTGATAAGCCAAACACTCCTGAAGCTAAATACACTGACAATGGCGAAGATGGCTACTCACTATCTGCTATTTATGCGTTAGCTGACACTGCAATTAACCTAGGTGCTGGTTACGCAGATCAAGCTGACGCTAACGAATACATGCTTGCTGCATCTTACACTATGGGCGACCTATACTTCGCAGGTGTATTCACTGACGGTAAAAAAGCTAAGAAAAATGGCGACTACACAGGTTACGAACTGGCGGGTGCTTACGCTCTAGGTCAAACGGTATTCACATCTACATACAACAATGCAGAAACCAACAACGAAACGTCTGCAAACAACTTAGCAATTGACGCATCTTACTTCTTCAAGCCTAACTTCCGTGGTTACGTATCGTACAATTTCAACCTAATCGACTCTGGCGATAAACTAGGTAAAGTTGGTGGTAACACAACTGCATCTAAGGTTGATGCTGAAGACGAGCTAGCACTAGGTCTACGTTACGACTTCTAATCCAGCCTTGTGATTTGAAGATAAAATGCCCGCATCTTGCGGGCATTTTTATATCCAGAATTCTTATGCTTTTCAGTATATACTCATTGCACAACCAACCTTATCAGTATTCAGTATTCACTATGCATTTACGTTGGCTTCTCACTGCCCTATTTTATTTCGTGCCACTTACCCTACAGGCCTACCCTCATCAAGAGATCTTGCCGGCAGGCTCTCGTGTGAGTTTGATTGCTGAAAAGCTTAATGGTCAAAGTAGAATCAACGGCATTCAAACTAATAGCGAACTTTTTCCGCCAGCGAGTACACTGAAAGTTGTCACAGCGTTAGCTGCTAAGCTAGAGCTTGGAGACCAATTTACCTTTCGTACCACACTCAAAGCATCAAACTCCGATGCTGTAATCACATTCTCCGGAGATCCTACCCTTAGCACACAAGATCTAAAAACACTGTTATTGCAGGCAAAACAAAATGGTCTAACACGTATAAATGGGGATCTATGGCTAGATAACAGTGCTTTTACTGGCTACGACCGCGCGGTTGGATGGCCGTGGGATATTTTAGGCGTTTGCTACAGTGCGCCCGCCTCTGCGATCACACTCAATGAAAACTGCGTTCAAGCATCCATTTACACTCAGAAAAATGGATCCACTCGCGTCTATGTTCCTGAACATCAACCAATAAAGGTTAAAACCAGCGTAAAGACAGTGTCTAAAAGCGTCCAAAAGAGCCGTCATTGTGATTTGGGACTCATGGCACATTCAGACAACCAATACGAGTTAACAGGCTGCTTAGTCGACCGAGGGGACAAACCGCTTCCTCTCAAATTTGCCGTACAAAACCCGGAACAATACACCGTTCAAAACCTAAAGACGCTCCTAACGCAAGTGGGTATTGATTTAAAAGGGTCAATTCACATCGGGACAGCACCTAAGATATCACGCAAATTCCTTGCTCAACACAAATCAGAACCGTTACCTAAGCTACTAGAAGAGATGCTCAAGCGTTCCGATAACTTAATCGCCGATACGTTAACCAAAACACTCGGCGCAACCTTCTTTGTTCAGCCTGGTAGCTTTACTAATGGTACAGAAGCGATCAAGCAAATCATTTTTTCCAAAACTGGCGTGGATATCCGTAATGCGCGCTTAGAGGATGGCTCTGGACTATCAAGAAATAATCGACTTTCAGCGACAAGTATGGCCGATATTCTTCGTTATATTTGGAAGCAGGATCATCAACTTAACTTAATTGCTATCATGCCAAGATCTGGCGAGTCTGGAACTCTTCAATACCGTCAAAGCATGCGTAAAGCCCCAATTAAAGGTCAATTGATTGCGAAAAGTGGCTCACTGTACGGAACCTATAATATGGCTGGGTATGGTCTAGATAAAAATGGTAAGCCGAACACTTTATTTGTCCAATTCGTGTCGGACTATTTCCCAGACAAAAGGGACGATAACAAACCTGTCGTCGCCCCTATTACGCGTTTTGAAAAACTGTTTTACCAAGATATTGTGAGTTTTAGTCAGGCAATGCCTAAGAAGTAATTCACCACCGTAAAGTAGATCCACATTCCTGAGATATCTACGATTGACGCCAAAACTGGACTCACCAATACGGCTGGGTCCAGCTTGCAAGCGCGCGCTATAATAGGAAGTAACCCACCCAGCGTCGTAGAAATGGTCACCTGAATAAACAGCGCAACCGCAATAGCCAACGCGATATCTTCAAGCGCAAAACCGCCTGTTGATTGGCCGCTACTAAACAGCATGATTCGCCCTACCATCACAATGCTGATAGCAAACGCAATAAATAGGGCTACGCGGCTTTCTTTCCAAAGCACCTCTAACCACTGACGCTTCTTTAACTCTCCCGTAGCGAGAGCACGAATCACCAAGGTCGCTGCCTGTGTTCCCGTATTACCACCCGCAGCCGCAATCACTGGCATATAAACGGCCAATAAAACCAGCTGACTGAGCGTGTCTTCGTATTGCGCAATGATCAATCCCGACACAATACCTAACAGTGCCAATGCAATGATCCAACCAATGCGCTGTCTCACATGCCCTATCACACTGGTAGAAAGGTAACCTTCCGGTGTATCCACTTCCGACATGTGCAAACCTAATTGGTGTGCGTAATGTCGAGCGCGTTTGTCATGTCCCGCTTGCTCCAGTTGAGCAATAAGGCCGTTCACGTAACCTACAGAGCAGTGCTGCAAAATACCCACCGCCTCATCAATCGGCATAATGGTCAGCAAATGCAGTTGTTGTTCTTGCTCGTACTTTAAAAATGCATTACGTGCGGCACCAATTTCTACTTGAGAAAAGTTGGGTGTAGTTTCAATAAAAGTGTTGTTCATTACCGTCATGGCGAATCTCCCGATTGGCATTGGTAACGACCATCGACAACGCACGTAAAAAGCCATCAACACACTCGCCTCTACCTTTAGAAACTTAGGCGTGAGAAAACATCAACGCAATCGCATTGTCTATTCAGAATTTATGAAGGAAATAACCAGAAGAAAAATTAGAAAAGATGCCTCACCACTTAGGTAAGGCGGAGATCGCCAATACCGAAGCGGGTTATTTCGCTCCCTTAATCTTACTCACCCAATAACTGGGAGGATGGTCGGTATTGTTCATGTAAATCTCCAATAATGTTGCCCGTCTAGCAACGCGCGTATAGTAGCAAAGTTAATCAACTTATACAGTTAATCTGATCTGTTTTAAGCAAATTTTCATACAAAAAAAGCGCCCAATGGGCGCTTTCATTTTGAACAGTTATTGATTACTTAATAGTAATACGTGCGAACTTACGTTTACCTACTTGGAATACGTAAGTACCTGCTTCAGGAGCAAACTTCGCATCTGCCACTTTCTCGCCTTCCATCTTCGCTGCGCCTTGCTTAACCATGCGCATTGCTTCTGAAGTGGATGCACATAGACCCGCTTCTTTTAGTAGATTGGCTACTGGTGTACCTACTTCGAAGTCAAACTCTGGCATTTCGTCAGGGATCTGGTTCTTCGCGAAGCGGTTAACGAACTCTTGCTCTGCTGCATCTGCATCTGCCTCACTGTGGAAGCGAGCGATGATCTCTTTCGCTAGCAGTACTTTGATATCGCGTGGGTTCTTGCCTGCTTCTACATCCGCTTTAAACTGTGCAATTTCTTCCAGAGGACGGAAAGACAGCAGCTCGTAGTAGCTCCACATTAGATCGTCAGAGATAGACATGATCTTACCAAACATTTCGCTTGGTGCTTCGCTGATACCAATGTAGTTACCAGAAGATTTAGACATCTTCTTCTCACCGTCTAGGCCAACAAGAAGAGGCATCATTAGTACTACTTGTGGTTTTTGACCATGGGATTTTTGCAGTTCACGACCCATTAGCAGGTTAAACTTCTGGTCAGTACCACCAAGCTCAACATCCGTTTCCATTGCTACAGAGTCCCAACCTTGCAGTAGTGGGTACATGAACTCGTGAATAGCAATTGGCTGACCGCCAGTGTAACGCTTTTTAAAGTCATCACGTTCTAGCATACGAGCAACCGTTTGGTTTGCAGCCAGGCGAATCATGCCTTCAGCGCCAAGCTCAGATAGCCATTCAGAGTTGAACTGAATTTTAGTCTTAGCTGGATCTAGGATTTTAAACACTTGCTCTTTGTACGTTTCAGCATTACGCAGAACATCTTCGCGACTTAGCGGTGGACGGGTTGTGTTCTTACCTGTTGGGTCACCAACCATTGCAGTGAAGTCACCGATTAGGAACGTCACTTCATGACCTAGTTCTTGGAACAAGCGAAGCTTATTGAAAATAACCGTATGGCCTAGGTGAATGTCAGGTGCTGTTGGATCGGCACCTAACTTAATACGTAGCGGACGGCCTTCTTTTAGTTTTGCGATCAGTTCTTCTTCTGGAATCAGCTCTTCAACACCGCGCTTAATCTCGGCTAGTGCAGCTTCAATGCTCGCCATTCTTGTTCACTCCCACAGATTTGGCAAAATATAATAGCTGCACATCTTACTTGAATAGCGATGCATTTTGAAACACGTTAGACTAGGTAGTTGTCAATTTTTACGTTTAATTTATCAGTCAAGTAACTCATGCATTCGATTTTTGCCCGACTTCCACTCTTACACAAAGTTCTGATCGGCCTTTTTAGTGCTCTTATCATCTTTGCACTTTTCTTTTTGCCCGATCCACGAGAGCTCGAGCCGCAACAAAGCCGACTCCAGGTCGGCCAATATTACTCGGTTCCACTTTCTTTAGAATCTCCCGAGCAAAGTTCTTCTAACCTACCTGCGGTTTTACGCTGGGAAACCTACCGAGTTAGTAATGGGGAAAGTGCGGCGGTTCTCTTCGATCGGGTGGGGATCTCTCCTCGCCTTCTGCATGAATTGATTACTCAAGATAAAGAGATTGAACAGCAGCTAACGCGCCTTCAACCCGGGGACACGCTGCATTTTGGTTTTGATGAAAATAATGACTTCGTTCAGCTCAAACGTACATTAAGTGCTTTTGAAACTTTTCGTATAAAACTTAAAGACGGTGAATACGTTTCAGAAGTCGATAAGAAAGAAGTCAACTACCAATACAACTACGCAGAAGCAACCATTGAGTCTAACTTTTGGAATGCCGGGATAAGTTCAGGTTTAAATGCGAACCAAATCATGGAACTGGCTGGCATTTTTGGTTGGGATATCGACTTCGCTTTAGACATTCGCAAAAATGACACCTTTCGGGTGTTGTATCAAGAAGAAGTCGTTGAAGGTGAAGTCATTGGTCGTGGAAAGATCATTGCTGCTGTGTTTAAAAACCAAGGTGACACATTCACGGCAATCTTAGATGAGAAAAGTGGTAAGTACTACGATGAGAATGGCCGAGCAATGAAGAAGGCCTTCTTGCGCGCACCATTAGACTTCCGTCGTGTCACGTCTAACTTCAACCCAACCAGACGCCACCCTGTAACAGGTAAAGTTCGCGCTCACCGTGGTACAGATTATGCGGCACCAGTCGGTACGCCCATTTGGGCAGCGGGTGATGGTATTGTACAAAAATCGGCGTACAACAAGTTCAACGGTAACTACGTGTTTATAAAACACAGTAATACCTACATCACTAAGTACCTGCATTTAACCAAACGTACAGTGAAAACGGGGCAGCGAGTAAAACAAGGTCAAACTATAGGTACATTAGGCGGTACAGGACGCGTAACAGGGCCTCACTTACATTACGAGTTCCTGGTAAATGGTGTACATAAAAATGCTAGAACAGTTAAATTACCGCAGTCAAAATCGCTGACAGGCAAAGCGAAACAAACGTTCATGGCAAACGCCAAAATCAGCATGATAAAACTGGATCGTTACAGCAAATTGCTCGCAATGAAATAACCGTCCCACAAACAAAAACTAAGAGGCAGCCTAAGCTGCCTCTTTTGTTTCTACTTGAGGTTCATCAATATTGTGCTCACGGCCTAGCATCAATAAACAAGGTGTCAAAACCAACGTTAGTACCGTGGCAAACGCCAAGCCACCAGCAACGGCACTCGCCAATTGAGACCACCACTGCGTACTTGGTGCACCAAACTCAACTTTTTGATTAATTAAGTCGATGTTCATTTCTAGTACCATAGGTAACAATCCCAAAATCGTAGTTACCGTGGTCAGTAATACAGGGCGTAAACGTTGTACTCCAGTACGCAAAATCGCGTCTTTCTTATCTAAACCACGCCTGCGCATTTGATTATACGTATCGATCAATACGATATTGTTATTAACCACAATACCAGCTAATGCGATGACCCCTATCCCCGACATAATGATGCCAAAGGGTTTTTGTAACACAAGTAATCCAGCAAACACACCAACCGTAGAAAATAACACGGCACTCAGAATCAAAAAGGCTTGGTAATAACTATTAAATTGCGTAATCAAGATGAGCGCCATAACACCTAGTGCAATCAAGAACGCCGTTTGTAGAAATGCGGAAGAGTTCTCCTGCTCTTCATTTTGACCACGAATCTTAAACTCGATACCATCAGGTAAATCAAGTTTTTGTATTTCCTCACTAATTCTAGGTAGCTCTAACGCTAAGTTATAACCCTCGACCATATCCGCTTTAATATTGATGACCCTGCGACCGTCCACTCGTCGGATTGAGTCTTGTTTATGATCAGGAAGAATCTGTGCAAAATTAGTGATAGGCACAAGGCCCGCTGCCGTTTTGACTCGGAGCTGATCAAAGCGACCAATATCGCGCTTATCTTGAGGGTAGCGAACTAAAATATCGACCTCTTCATCGGCATCATCAGGCAAGTAATCCCCGATCTTAAGCCCGTTAGTCACAAACTGTACTGTGTTACCGACAAGCGTGGCATCGGCGCCAAATCGAGAAGCATCGTCTCGACGGATATCAATCTGCCAATCAATACCCTCTTTATTGGTGGTGTCACTTAAATTAGTAAGTGCTGGGTTCGTATCAGCCCAATGCCGCACCAATTTAGCGGCGCTATCTAACATTCCAAGACTTGCATTTTGAGCCGACATTTCAATAACAAGATCATGCTCCACAGGCGGACCAGCATCTGGAAACTTGTATTCTAGCTCCACACCAGAAAAGCGATTGGTCACCTGCTTTAAGTCTTCGATAATAACTTTCACTTGACGACGGTATTGCCAATCGACAGGGGTTATTTGAATTTGTCCAATTTCATCACCACTGCTCGATTCAGATCCCGTGCGAGTATAAACACTTTCAAACTCATCATGTCCGAGCATCACGTGTTCTATTTCACGCATGACCGCATCTTTCTCATTAATAGAAAGGTCGCCATAGGATCGTACTTTAACCGTAAAGAATGCAGGATCGACTTCAGGAAAAAATTCCACCCCTAGCCCCGCCTTGCTGTAGGTATAGCTCACCCCTGATGCAAGCAATATAGCGCTTAACAACACTTTGAGTGGGTGTCGTAAGGCGATAGAAAGCGTCAAATAATAAAGTTTTGTGATACCTGTTGCCTTGTCAAATTCACCATTATGTAAGTCCAGCATCTCTTGTTTTCGCTGCTCATTGACAACTTGTGGTTTTCCTATGAGCCCCCCAATAACAGGAACAAACAGAAGTGCCATCATCAACGAAGCACTTAATGTTGCTATCAACGTCAGCGGTAAGTATTTCATGAACTCACCGGTAATATCGGGCCAAAACAATAACGGAGCAAATGCTGCCAGCGTCGTTGCTGTCGACGCAGTAATCGGCCAAGCCATGCGCTTTGCCGCATCACGATACGCTTGCTTTCTTTGCACGCCCTCTTGCATTCTCCTGTCTGCAAACTCCGTCACGACAATGGCACCATCCACTAGCATGCCCACCGCCATGATCAATGCGAACAGCACGACAATATTGATCGTCAACCCAAAAACAGACAGAACAAAAAGACCGGTTAAGAAAGAACCCGGTATCGAGATACCAACCAATAGTGCGGTTCGAACCCCTAAAATAGCAATGATAACAATAACCACGAGAATGATGGCCGAAAGAATGTTATTTTGCAGATCACTCAACATCAACTTCACATCATCGGACTGATCCCAAGTGTATTTGACTTGTAGATTATTAGGCCACTCTGACCGCTTTTGCGCCTCAGCGATGACCAACTTAACCAAATCAACCGTATCAATGATGTTCTCTCCCGCGCGCTTTTTTACATCCAATACAATTGCCGGTTCACCATCTAAACGAGCAAAACTTTCAGGGTCACGAAATGCTCGACGTACGCTTGCCACATCACCAAAAGTGATCACTTCTTTGCCATTAACCTTGATCGGCAGCTCTAACACATCTTTAAGAGAGTCAAATACCGAAGGAACCTTGACCGAAAATCGCCCATAACCAGTATCGACAAACCCCGCAGCAACCACGCGGTTATTCAATGCAATTAAGTTGTAAATATCCGCTTGATCTAATCCGTAACTTTCCATCAATAAAGGATCGACTACGATCTCAACAATGTCTTCTCGATCCCCCGCAATATCGACTTCAAGTACTTGGCGGTAGCTTTCTAGTTTGTCACGTAGTGCTCGCGCGATTTGTACGGTCGTTCGTTCAGGGACACTCCCATATAGAACCACAGTAAGCACTGGCTCTTCGGAAGCAAACGTCACTTCATTCACCGTTGGCTCATCGCTGTCGGCTGGTAATCTTGGCTTAGCCAAATCCACCGCATCACGAACATCAGCCATCGCTTCGGCTAAATTCACCCCAACACTGAACTCTAACGTGACCGAGGCATGCCCTTCTGATGCTACCGAAGTCATCTCTTTTACCCCTTCAATCGAACGCAGTTCCTGCTCAATTGGACGGACAAGTAATCGTTCGGCATCCGTCGGTGAAATGCCTTGATGACCCACCGACACATAAATAATGGGAATCGTGATATCCGGGCTCGACTCTTTAGGGATCGTAATATAGGTAATGACACCAGCAATAAGGATCATCATTAACAACGTCAACATGGTACGTGCGCGAGATAAGGCTGCATCAATTAAAGCGAACATGTTGCCCCCTACTGCCTAGTTGTGGAATCACTCACGTCATCCACTTTGGTTGCTGTGACCAAATCACCATCACGGGCAAAGCCTTGGCCTAGAACAATAATGTCGACTTGTTCACCTAAACCCGATAGCCAAACACCATCGCTTTCCGCTTTGACTAATTGGATCGGGATAAAACGCACATGCTGGTCACGTAATGTTTTTATCCCCAAATTTCCTTGCTCATCTAACGCTAACATGGCAGCAGTCACCTTAATCGCTGACACTTCACTTAGCGCTAGGGTGACTTCTGCACTGATCCCCGCAGGCATGGCGTTTTCAGTGTTATCAATTTCTATTTCAATTGGAAATGTATTGGTGGAAGTGGAAGAGACACGACCAATATAGCGAATGAAGCCCTGATGATGGCGGTTATCAATCGTACGAATGTCCGCTTGCTGGCCTTCTTTGAGGTATTGAATATGACGCTCACTGACATCGGCTTCAATAAGCAATTTTTTTAAGTCGATAACCGTTGCGATTGGGTCACCAACACCGACAAAATCCCCTAGTTCAACAAAGCGGTGATCCAAGATGCCATCAAAAGGCGCTTTAACTTCCGTATTTTTGAGCGCGGTCTCAACATTACTAAGATTAGCCCGTGCATCAACTAAAGCCGCCTGGGCTGTGGCAAAGGCGACCTCACCTTGTAAGCCGCGATTTTTCAACGACTGCGCCGCTTTAAATTCTTTCTCTTTGACACTCAACATTGCTTTGGCACGTTGACGTTGAATATCAAGATCACGCTTATCTATATTAGCAATCACTTGCCCTTGCTGAACGGCTTGTCCTTTTTCTACGTTAAGTCGTATGATTTTTCCCGCGACCTCTGCACCTAAACGAGCTTGCCGATTTGGTGCAGTACGGCCATATAACTCAATTGTTTTACTGGTTGGTTGTGCAATAAAGGTATCGAACATCACCTTAGCTACAGGCGTTTTTTTAGCCAGAGTATGATCAGAAGGGTGGGCCTCATCACCCTGCGCGTTGAGTTGCCCCATTGCGAGCCACGCAGCAAGCACAATGATAAGAGTAAGAGAGACCAGCCACGGGCGTCCGACGATATGTCGTCTAAAGGAAACTCCAGACATTCAAAATCCTTTTAATTATTCTTCACTGCAAAGTAGTGTTTACGTGTCTTCCTGCTACGCAAAAAAAACAGGCAGCCAACTGGCTGCCTGATGTCGTGTTAATCACACGCTGAATGATGCCCCACAACCACAAGTTGTTGTTGCATTCGGGTTGTTGACGAAGAAGCGTGCTCCTTCCAAACCTTCAGTGTAATCAACCACGCCACCGATTAGGTATTGCAGGCTCATAGGGTCGACAACCAGTGTTACACCACTGTTCTCAATTGTTGTGTCACCTTCATTTACGTTTTCATCAAAAGTAAAGCCGTATTGAAACCCACTACAGCCACCACCAGTAATGTATACGCGCAATTTCAATGCTGGGTTTTCTTCTTCTGCAATCAGCGCCTTAACGCGAGATGCTGCTGCATCAGAAAAAGATAATGGTACGTTTACTTCGCTCACGAAGACCTCTCTCACTCGTGTCATGCGTCAAGCCTTAAGCGAGACGTCAAATTCGTATTAATTAGAGTGATTATCCAATACCTGACCAACTCGTTCAAGTATTCACCGACGATTCTTTGTATCAGAGCAAGTTTACACTGCCTATGCCCACATAAATTGCGCAAAATGTTTCTAACTTGAGATTAGCTAGGTACAATTCGCACCTCTTGGTCCGAGCAATCAAAAGAGGATAATCCCATGACCAAATCATCAGAGCTGTATCAAAAAGCTCAGCAAACCATTCCTGGCGGTGTGAATTCACCAGTTCGTGCATTCAACGGTGTTGGCGGTTCTCCACTATTTATCGAACGAGCGGACGGTGCCCTGATTTTTGATGCCGATGGTAAAGCGTACATTGATTACGTCGGCTCTTGGGGTCCAATGATTCTTGGTCACAACCACGCGGTTATCCGTGAATCTGTGATCAATGCTGCGCAGCGCGGTCTCAGCTTCGGTGCACCAACCGAGATGGAAATCGCAATGGCAGAACTGGTTTCTGAACTCGTACCATCAATGGAGCAACTTCGTATGGTTAGCTCCGGTACTGAAGCAACCATGAGTGCAATTCGCCTTGCTCGCGGCTTCACAGGCCGTGACAAAATCATGAAATTTGAAGGCTGCTACCATGGTCATGCAGACAGCTTGCTAGTTAAAGCAGGTTCTGGTGCACTGACGCTTGGTCAACCAAGCTCTCCAGGTGTACCAGCAGACTTTGCTAAACACACCCTAACCGCAACATTCAACGACTTAAACTCCGTACGTGAGCTGTTCGCGGCAAACAAAGGTGAGATAGCATGTATCATCGTTGAGCCAGTAGCAGGCAACATGAACTGTATTCCACCTGTAGAAGGCTTCCATGAAGGTCTACGTGAAATCTGTGATCAAGAAGGCGCACTACTGATTTTTGATGAAGTCATGACCGGTTTCCGCGTGGCACTGGGCGGTGCTCAAGCGTACTACAACATCAAACCAGATCTAACGACGCTAGGTAAAGTTATCGGTGGCGGTATGCCTGTGGGCGCTTTCGGCGGCCGTAAAGACGTAATGCAATACATTGCCCCAACAGGCCCTGTTTACCAAGCCGGGACATTGTCTGGTAACCCAGTGGCAATGGCAGCAGGTTTTGCATGTTTGAACTTGCTAAAAGAAGAAGGCAATGAAAAACGCCTAGCGGCGAAAACAAAGCAACTTGCAAATGGCTTCAAAACACTTGCAGACAAGCACGGCGTTCCTCTTGTCGTAAACCAGGTAGGCGGTATGTTTGGTTTCTTCTTTACCGAACAAGAAAGCGTAACTTGTTATGAAGACGTGACTAAGTGTGATGTTGAACGTTTCAAGCGTTTCTTTCACCTAATGCTAGAGCACGGTGTATACCTTGCACCATCAGCATTTGAAGCAAGCTTTACTTCTCTTGCTCATGGCTCTAAAGAAATCGACGCAACACTTGAAGCGGCTGACCGCTGTTTCGCGATCCTTGCTAGCGAAGCAAAATAATCGATTCTTCTCGACTTAAAAAGGGCCGTCTCGGTCCTTTTTTGTTCCCTATCGACTTACCGCCAATTTAGAACGACTAAGATGGCTAACACTCCGACAACAATAGCAAACCAAGGCACACGCCTCGATTTCTTCTCGCTTTGGCATTTCTAATCGTTGTTACAGCACCCCATTTTTCCATCTCTTGATTGATAACCACCTGATTAATGGCCATTATAACTAGGCCCAATGTGTACTCCAATTCTGGCATGTCATAACATTGAAAGAATTAAGGATATACAGAAATATACATATGATGGAGTTGTCTAAGACTGGAAATAGTATAACTCATCCGAAAATTGGATTAATCTCATGCCAAATAACGTAAAAATCACCTCGAGTCATCGCGTTCTCGTTGTCGCTTTACTTGCCGCAGCTTTTGCTTGCTACCTACTGGTTGAGCCATATATCAACTCAATCGTAATGGCGTTTATCATTTCACTGCTCATGTTCCCGCTGCATGAATGGTTCGAGAGTAAACTACCAAAATATAGAAACATGACCTCATTACTCTCTTGTGTGGTTCTTACCTTTATCATCGTCATTCCATTATTGTTTGTGTTTGCGGCCATCATTCAGCAAGGCTCAGTCTTCTCACAAAACACCTACAAATGGGTTTCCAATGGTGGCATTCAAGAAATTTTCCAGCACCCATGGGTAGTCAAAGGGTTAGCCGTCGTCAACGAGTACTTACCTTTCGACAAAATTGAGCCTCAATCAATCGCAGAAAAAATAGGCCAATTTGCCACATCTTTAGGCTCCAACCTTGTGACCATCAGTGCCAAAATCTTAGGTGATGCGACCAACTTCTTGATGGATTTCTTCTTGATGTTGTTCGTACTGTTCTTCTTATTGCGTGATCACGACAAAATCATTTCAGCGATTCGTCACATTCTGCCACTGTCTCGTAGTCAAGAAGATAGAATTTTGACCGAGATCGAACAAGTCTCTAAGTCCGCCGTAATGGGCTCCTTCTTAACCGCTATCGCACAAGGTATTGCAGGTGGTGTTGGTATGTGGCTAGCGGGTTTCCCTGGCTTATTCTGGGGCACTATGATGGGCTTTGCATCCTTCATTCCGGTTGTCGGCACTGCATTAATTTGGATTCCAGCAGCGGCCTATCTATTCCTTACTGGTGATACGACTTGGGCCGTATTCTTGACAGCGTGGAGTGTGGTGGTTGTCGGGTCAATTGACAACCTACTGCGTCCACTGCTAATGCAAGGCAGCGCAGGTATGAATACGTTAATGATTTTCTTTTCACTGTTAGGTGGTATACATCTATTTGGCTTGATTGGTCTGATATACGGTCCATTAATCTTTGCCGTCACCATGGTGTTGTTTAATATCTATGAAGAGGAGTTTAAAGACTTCCTCAACCAGCAAGACAACACGTAACGTTAACTACTTCAAGCTTGGACCAGATTATGCGAAAATCTGGTCCAAATTATTTCTGATGAATCAAATTTATGTCTGCTTATATCGCTCCAAGCCAAATAGCACAGCGCCAGTTAGAGTATTTCAACGGAAAACACGTGCTCGTCGCGGGTGAAGTTGAAGACTTGTTTCCACTAGAATTAGTGGATCACTGTGAGTCTGTAGAAGTGTTTACTTCTAACTACAGCTATTACCGTCAAATTCGCAATTCTGACAAAATCAAAAGCCATTTTGGTTCAGAGTTTGACGTACAAACTCAGGCAAATATGATTTTGCTGTATTGGCCTAAAGCAAAAGCAGAAGCAGAATATCTATTGGCAATGCTGATGGCCAAGTTGGGAGTAAACACTGAGATCGTCGTAGTTGGTGAAAACCGCTCTGGTGTAAAAAGCATCGAGAAGATGTTCAAAGAGTATGGCCCTGTAAACAAATATGATTCAGCACGCCGCTGTTCGTTCTACTGGGGCACTTGCCTTAACGAACCAAAACCTTTCAATCAAGCCGATTGGTTTAAGTCTTATACCGTCACACTCGGTGAGCAATCACTGACAGTTAAGAGCCTTCCTGGCGTATTCAGTCATGGTGAATTTGATTTAGGCAGTCATTTGCTGCTTGAAACCCTGCCTAAGTTGTCTGGCAAAGTTCTCGACTTTGGTTGCGGCGCGGGCGTACTAGGGGCATTTATGGCGAAAGCAAATCCAAACATTGCGATTGAAATGTGTGACATCAACGCCTATGCGATCACATCAAGCCAAGCCACACTAGAAGCTAACGGATTAACGGGGCGTGTATTTGCGTCAGACATTTATTCAGATGCTTCAAATGACTATCGTTTTATCATCAGTAATCCACCATTCCATAGCGGTCTCGACACAAATTACAGCGCGGCGGAAACGCTATTAGGTCAAGCTCCTCGTTATATGACTCATGATGGTGAAATGCTCATTGTTGCGAACAACTTCTTAAAATACCCACCAATTATTGAACAAGCATTCAATAATTGCGAGACACTAAATAAGACCACCAAGTTCTCTATCTACTACGCTAAAAAATCGTAATCTCTTGCTGCGCAGGCGAAATCCTGCGCAAGCTTTGCCTAAAATACATCAAATTCAGCGAAAAACTGCGTCTTTCACCACGCTTTACACTCAACTTTCTTGTCAAAGAAAAAAAACTCGTTAATTTTGTTAATTCTATTGCGTCTAACGCCTTATCCGTTTTTAACGAGAACCTCGGCAAGCCCCAATCATTGGTCGCTGCCCTTTTATGAGTTGTAATCTTATTCATGTTTAAATTCTACAAAAAGCAGAAATTTAAGCGCCTGCAAAGCACACTGATGGCCGCATTTTTGGTTCTCAGCATCACCCCTCTTACGATCATTGCGATTTTCTTCCTGCAATCTCACAGTAAAGATCTTGAAGAGCAAAGTACGTCACACCTACTGTCAGTTCGCGACACCAAGCAACAACAGATCATCGATTATTTTGCTGCTCAGGAAACTGAAGTGATGGGCTTTGTACGTTCAGAATTAGCGTACGCAAGTGGGGGGCGGTTTTATGGTTTAGTTAATGCGTTCAGCCGGCTAGGCCAAGATCTTGAGACAGCAAGAGAAAATGCACAGCAACGCTACATCAGAGGCAGTGGCGATCAAATCAAGACATCGATTTTGCCGGAGTCTTCTGACTACGTAGGCAGTGAGCGTTACCGCTTGCTGCATAAACGCTACCACTGGGCATACCTCGAACTGTTAAAACGCTCAGACTTTAACGATATCTTGTTGGTCGATATCGACGGTAACGTCACCTACTCGATCAATAAAGACGAAAACTACGGCACCAACCTATTAACAGGTCGCTACAAAGAAACAGCATTAGGCAGAACATTCAAACATTTATCCGAAGATGTCTCCGCTCGTCGTAAGATAAACGAAGACTATACCCCGGTTATTATTTCTGATTTCGAGTCAGAAGGGGGAAAACAGGTTGCGTGGCTAGGGGCACCAATTGTTCAACAAGGCTACTTGCACAGCTACGCCATGTTCCGCTTGCCAAACAATGGTATCACCAAGTTAGTTGCCGAGATTAACCAAGATACATCCATAGATACACTATTGGTTGGCAGTAACCACCAACCTCGCACGATGAACACGAAACAAGGTGACATCGAAAATAGCTTAGAAGTGGTCGATAAGGCGCTTGCCGGTGAAACCAGAGTTGGTACATACAGTAACGGACTTGGTGAAGAGTTCATCGCGGCTTTTGCTCCGATTGAGACGCATGGCATAACTTGGGCACTTGTCGTCCAATTGCCTGAAAAAGAAGCCTTTTCTCGCGTCCATCAACTCGAAAAGATATTTGTTATTGCGATGCTCATTGCGATTATTCTCGTTGTGATTGCTTCGCATTACCTATCGAACTTCATCACGTCGCCACTACTAAAATTAACCTGGGCGGCCGAAAAAGTTTCTGCTGGTGACCTAGACGAAACCACATTCAACACAACACGAAAAGATGAGATAGGCCGCTTAGCAATTAGCTTCGCACGTATGCAACGCTCCATTCGTGAGAAAATCCAAACGATTAAGCAGCAAAATGAAGAGCTGGAAAGCAATATCAAGCTGATTCAAAAGCAAAACGAAGAACTGCAGCTTGCTGATAAGCTTAAAGATGAATTCTTGGCGACCACTTCCCATGAGTTACGCACACCACTGCATGGCATGGTTGGAATCGCGGAAACACTAGTCTCTGGTGCAAACGGGGCCATCCCTGCAAGTCAGAAATACCAACTGGACATCATCATCAAGAGTGGTCAGCGATTGGCGAACTTAGTTGACGATTTATTGGACTATCACAAGATGCGCTACGGCAGCATGGATATTCATAAATCGGCGGTGAGTCTCGCCAGTGCTACGCGGCTTGTACTTGAACTCTCCGGACACTTGTTGGGCAATAAGACCATTCGTATCATTAATCAAGTACCCGTTGATTTGAAAGCCGTCTCCGCCGACCCACAGCGCTTAGAGCAAGTTCTGTACAACTTGATTGGCAATGCGATCAAGTACACCTCAGAAGGTAAGATCGTTATTTCTGCTACAGTGGTGGACGAACAAGTACGCGTGCAGGTAGTAGATACCGGTCAAGGCATTCCTGCTGAGCAACTAGAGCACATCTTTGAGCCACTGATTCAAGCTGGACAAGATTCAAGCCGCTACCGTCAAGGCGCTGGGCTTGGACTCTCTATCAGCCGACAATTGATCGAGCTAATGGGAGGATCACTCTACGTCAGCAGCCAGCCAATGGTGGGGACAACGTTTAGTTTCACCTTACCATTAGCAAGCGAAGAAGAGATTCAAGCAAGCCAAACCCTAGCCGCTAGAGGTCACTTCCAAATTCCAGATCTCAATATGGAAAGCAACGACGACCTATCTCTACCAGAGAACCCTAATGGCCCGCTGTTGTACGTGGCCGATGATGAACCGGTAAACTTACGTGTATTAGAAAGCTTCCTACGTTTAGAGGGCTACCGAGTACGTACCATCTCTGACGGTCCAGATACCCTTGCGTTAATTAAGAAAGAAAAACCAGAACTTCTTCTTCTCGATATCATGATGCCAGGAATGAGTGGTTACCAAGTGTGTAGTGAACTTCGTAATACATACGATCACGCAGAGCTACCCATCATTATGCTTACCGCATTAAACCAAACGGAAGATCGCGTTCGAGGGTTTGAATCCGGAGCAAATGACTACCTGTCGAAGCCTTTTAATAAACAAGAGCTCGCCGCGCGCATTCAAGCGCATTTAACCGCAAGTAAAGCGGAGATGCGTCATGTAGAAAATAAACTGCTTGAATCAGAGCTCCGCCAACGAGCACAAGTAGAAGCGAGTCTTTTAGAAACGCAAGGTCGGTTACTAGAACAACTTGAGTCTGCGCCAGAAGCCATTATTTGTTTACGAGAAGATCAACGTATTCGGTTTGCTAACGAGGCGGCGTGTAAACTATTTAAGCGTAGCTTAGAGCAGCTCAAGCGTTCTTCGGCCGACGAACTTATTGCCCCGAAATTTCTCACCGTGGACCAACCGCACTACTGCGGAAAAATTGATATCTATATCGAGGACATCCGTCAAAACATTGAAGCGGACATTCTCAAGCTACCTGAAGGTTCTGGTTTGGATGTAATGTACATTTTTAACGTTGGTGGTGGTGCAAATGCGGCGCGCATTCATAACCTAGAAACGGCGGTAGAAGTACTCTCAAGCTACGCATTTGATGGTGATAAGGATCAACTGCAGAAACTAAAAGAGCTTGGTGGAGAGTTTACTCGCCTTGCAGATAAGGCTCTGGGCAATAAAAAGGATAAACAAGATTTAATGCGTGAAGTGTTAGTCGATGTGATGACCCATGCGCTAGAGTACTGGGAGTCCGTCACTGGAGAGAGCAAGTTTGCCTTTGCCGAGCAAAGTGGCTTATGGCGCGTCTATCTTGACCGCAGTACGCTTCAAACTCGAACCTTAGATAAATACATGCGTATTGAGACACTGCCTAAAACACCTCGCTGGAGAACCGTTCTCAGCTCAATTGAGTTTATTCTCGAGCACTGTAAAGAGCAGAGTCCAGATCGCTCCCATATTGAAGCACAGCGCGATAAGTTACAGCGGCTTCTCACTAGCTAAAGTAAAAAATGAAAGCTCACATCGCCCCGCCTATTTAGCGGGGCTTTTTATTACACTGAAAAGCCATGGTCTAAAAATGACCCAATGCAGAATCAACATCCTCACGACGACTATTCCTCTATCCCCAACAGCAGAACTAGATTGATAGGTAAGCACTCGACAATGGTTTTTAGTATCGCTCTTATAGCAAAGCTAATGGCAAAAACCTGGGTCAACTGGAATGCCTATATGCTCAATAAAAACCGCAAAAAAACACTTCATTTCCAACGTAAAACAAGCACAATAAGCGCCTAAAATTTGCTGGCAAAATGTACCTTTTTTTACTGGCAACGTAGATTTTGATGAACAATTGATAAAGATTGCGAACTCAATCACAACAGAACGGCAGATTAAATTTTAGCTGAATAATTAACGGAATTTTAACGTGTGAGCTAGATCGACAAAGGATTAAAACGAATAAAAACCACACAAAAATAAAGACCCACTGTGTTAGCAAGCACTAACACAACACATTTTCTTTAAATGTAAGTTGCGATGCACATCAATGTTAAAACATGAAACAAATGCGGATTAAAAATAAACAAAATGACGTTTATGACGTAGTTAGGGGTTCTTTTAACGTTTTTAACGGGAAACGGGTTTGCTTATTTTGTAGATACGGTGTTTTCTTGTCCTGACTAAGGCCTACAGGCCACTCTAGCAGCTACTCATATGCAAGGTGTAGTGAAGAGGTAGGCCTTGAAGAGTGTTTACCAATTGATAACATTCAATTCCATTAGTGAAACAAAAAGCAAATAGTAAGGAACAGCTATGCTTGCCAATATTAAAAAAACAGCACTAGCAACAGCAATTATTGCAACCGCTACGACAGGTTTTGCATCAGTAGCAACTGCAGCTGAACGCAGTGAACTAACTATCCACCCTAAAGAGTTTACAACTTTTGTTCGTAACTTTAACCCATACTTAGGTGCAACTAACCTGCACACAACGACGGACTTTATTTACGAGCCACTCGTTGTTTTCAACGAAATGCACGGTAACACGCCTGTATTCCGTTTAGCAGAAAACTTCAAAATGTCTGATGACCTAATGAGCGTAACTTTCGATATTCGTAAGGGCGTGAAATGGTCTGACGGCGAGAAATTTGATGCTGATGACGTTATTTACTCTTTCAACCTAGTTAAAGAGAAACCAGAACTAGACCAATCTGGTATCAACACTTGGGTTTCTGGCGTAGAAAAACTTAACGATTACCAAGTGAAGTTCCGCCTAAAAGAAGCGAATTCAAACGTTCCTTACGAAATTGCTCGTGTACCAGTCGTACCACAGCACGTATGGAGCAAAGTGAAAGATCCAGCAACGTTCACCAACGAAAACCCAGTAGGTACTGGTCCTTTCACGGTGATCGATACGTTCACTCCTCAACTATACATTCAGTGTGAAAACCCGAACTACTGGGATGCTGCTAACCTTGACGTTGACTGTCTACGTGTACCTCAAATTGCAAACAACGACCAATTCCTAGGTAAAGTTGTAAACGGTGAAATGGACTGGACTTCTTCATTCGTTCCAGACATCGACCGTACTTACGCAGCAGCGAGCCCTAAACATCACTACTGGTACCCGCCAGCAGGTACTCAAGCGTTCGTTGTGAACTTCA
This sequence comes from Vibrio sp. PNB23_22_6, assembly GCF_052877535.1. Taxonomy (NCBI): domain Bacteria; kingdom Pseudomonadati; phylum Pseudomonadota; class Gammaproteobacteria; order Vibrionales; family Vibrionaceae; genus Vibrio; species Vibrio sp. PNB23_22_6. The sequence goes on from NZ_JBNFXP010000011.1 coordinate 44,443, forward strand.
AAAACCCAGATACCGCTAAGAACGAAGCGCTAACTAACGTAGACTTCCGCCGCGCATTCTCTATGGCGCTTGATCGTCAAACCATCATTGATATCGCATTCTACGGCGGCGGTACTGTGAACGACTTCGCATCTGGCCTTGGCTACGCGTTCGAAGCTTGGTCTGACGAAAAAACACACAACAAGTACAAAGACTACAACAGCTACAACGTTGAAGGCGCTAAGAAACTGTTAGCGAAAGCTGGCTTCAAAGATGTAAACAAAGACGGTTTCGTTGATACACCATCTGGTAAGTCTTTCGAGCTTCTTATTCAATCGCCAAACGGTTGGACTGACTTCAACAACACGGTACAGCTAGCGGTTGAACAGTTGGGTGAAGTTGGCATCAAAGCACGTGCTCGTACTCCAGACTTCTCTGTGTACAACCAAGCGATGCTTGAAGGTACTTACGATGTTGCGTACACCAACTACTTCCACGGTGCAGACCCATACACATACTGGAACAGTGCTTACAACTCAGCACTACAGTCAGGTGAAGGCATGCCACGTTTCGCGATGCACTACTACAAGAACGATAAGCTAGATGGTCTACTTAACAGCTTCTACAAGACTGCTGATAAGCAAGAGCAGCTAGAAATCGCTCACGGTATCCAGCAAATCATCGCGGCTGACCAAGTAACGATCCCTGTGCTATCTGGTGCTTACATGTACCAATACAACACAACTCGCTTTACTGGTTGGTGGAACGAAGAAAATCCTAAGGGCCGTCCAAACATTTGGGCTGGTATCCCAGAGCGTCTATTACACGTACTGGACCTAAAACCAGTTAAGTAAGTAGAAGTTCATGTCTCGCGGCACACATTCCGTGTGCCGCCTATAAACCCCCTTGTTACGAAAGTAAATTATGGCGCTCGTCGTCAGGGGTTTTTTCGCTCTAAATTTCGCTAGGAGCGACCTGAAACCAGCAACAGGAAAAAAATCTGGGTGAGTAAGGTGTGAGTTATGGGTTATTTTTTAAGACGTTTGTCGTTCTATCTTGTCGCGCTCTTAGTTGCAGCGACGTTAAACTTTATTATTCCGCGAGCAATGCCTGGTGACCCAGTTACCATGATGTTTGCTAATGCATCAGTACAGGTAACGCCGGAACGAATCGCAGCAATGAAAGAGCTGTTAGGCTTTGTCGAAGGCGGTTGGATCGCACAATATTTTGCATACATTAAAAACATTCTAAGCTGGGAGCTTGGCACTTCTATCCAATTTTACCCACTTTCAGTGAACACGCTATTAGGTAACGCATTCGGTTGGTCACTATTCCTTGCCGGTACTGCAGTTGTACTTTCATTCTCGATTGCTTCCATTCTAGGTATCTTTGCAGCATGGAAACGAGGCAGCAAATACGATGCATTCGTTACGCCTGGCACGCTCATTATCCAAGCGATTCCGCAAATGGTTATCGCGATGCTAGCGCTATTTATCTTTGCTATCGGTCTTAAATGGTTCCCATCTGGTTACGCTTACACACCCGGTTTAGTACCTGATTGGACAAGCTGGGAATTCCTGAAGAACGTTGGTTACCATGCTGTGTTACCTCTGTTCTGTGCAACCATCGTTCAAGTTGGCGGCTTCTTGGTAAACATGCGTAACAACATGATCAACCTGCTGGCTGAAGACTACATTACAATGGCAAAAGGTAAGGGTCTGAGTGAGAACCGCGTGGTATTTAACTACGCTGCTCGTAACGCATTACTTCCTAGTGTTACCGCGCTTTCAATGTCTCTCGGCATGGCCATTGGCGGTCAACTCATCATCGAGATGATCTTTAACTACCCTGGTCTAGGCACTGTTCTTCTAAATGCAATTCATGCACGTGACTACCAGGTACTTCAAGGTCAGTTAATTATCATGACCATGTTCATGCTGTGCTTCAACCTAATGGCTGACATGCTGTATATGATTCTCGACCCTCGCCTACGTAAGGGAGGCAAATAATCATGAAAGAACTATTTAAACTAATTCTAAGTAATGCATTCGCCCGTATTGGCTTAGCTATCATCAGTCTGTTTATTTTTGTTGCGGTTGCCGCACCAATGATCACCAAACATGCACCCGATAAGCGCACTGGTAACCCCCACGAATACCCAAGTTTCGTGGTAAAACAAGCACAAAACAACCCTGACGGCTGGGTTGCTACAAACCTAGCCGATGACCGTCGCACACTGGTTATGTCTAAGAAAGCCGATCACGTACTAGGCACTTCTCGTATGGGTCGTGACATTTGGTCTCAACTGGCTTACGGCGCTCGTGTATCTTTAGGTGTTGGTTTTGGTGCCGGTATCATTGTTTGTTTCCTAGCAACCGTCATCGGTATTTCTGCAGGTTACTTCGGCGGACGTGTCGATGACGTTCTTAGTGCCGCAATGAACATCATGCTGGTTATCCCACAATATCCACTGTTGTTTGTACTCGCAGCCTTTATTGGTGAGGCGGGACCATTAACGATTGCATTAATCATTGCCGGAACTTCTTGGGCATGGGGTGCGCGTGTTGTCCGCTCACAAACCATGGCCCTACGTGAAAAAGAATTTGTTAAAGCCGCAGAAGTGTTAGGTGAATCTTCATTCCGCATCATCTTCGTTGAGATTCTACCTAACTTAGTTCCAATTGTAGGCGCTAGCTTCATCGGTTCAGTCATGCTTGCCATCAACACTGAAGCGGTTATCTCGTTCTTAGGTCTAGGTGATGCAAATACGATCAGTTGGGGCATTATGCTCTACAACGTTCAAACCTCTTCCGCAATGCTTATAGGCGCATGGTGGGAAGTGTTAGCTCCATGTTTAGCCCTAACCTTGTTAGTGACAGGGCTTGCTTTACTTAACTTTGCAGTTGATGAAATTGCTAACCCACAGCTTCGCTCTCATAAAGGCATGAAGCGTTGGAAGAAAATGGCAAAGCAAGACAAGAAAGAACGTGAGCCAGAATTGGCACCACAAAATGCACTATGGAGCGGAGATAAATAATCATGACTGCACCACTAATTTCTATCCGTAACCTATGCGTAGACTACATTACTGACGCGGGCGATGTCCGCGCTTGTAACAATGTCAGCTTCGATATTGCACCAGGAGAAGTCTTTGGTCTTGCAGGTGAGTCGGGCTGTGGTAAATCAACCGTCGCCTTCTCTCTAATGCGACTTCATAAGCCGCCAGCGTTTATTACGGGTGGTGAGGTTATCTTCAATGGTGAAGATATCCTTAAATACAGCGATGATCGCATGCAAGCGTTCCGCTGGAGCGAAATGTCAATGGTATTCCAAAGTGCAATGAATGCGCTGAACCCTGTTCTGAACATGGAAGAACAGTTCTGCGACGTCATCATGCGTCATACCAATATGACAAGAGAGCAAGCAAAGAAACGTGCTGAAGGCCTATTGGAAATCGTTGATATCCACCCTAGCCGTCTTAACGATTACCCACACCAATTCTCTGGTGGTATGCGTCAACGCCTTGTTATCGCGATTGCTCTAGCTCTTAATCCAAAAATGATCATCATGGATGAGCCAACCACTGCACTTGATGTAGTGGTGCAGCGCGAAATCTTACAAAAGATTTATGCACTGAAAGAAGAGTTTGGTTTTTCTATTCTGTTCATCACTCATGACTTATCGTTAATGGTCGAGTTCTCTGACCGTATCGGCATCATGTATTCCGGTGAATTGATTGAAGTTGCACCTTCTAAGCAAATTTTGGAAAGCCCTTACCATCCTTACACCAAAGGCCTGGGTAGCTCTTTCCCTCCATTAACAGGTCCAAAAACTAAGCTGACTGGCATTCCAGGCAATCCATTGAACTTGCTTGAAGTTCCACAAGGTTGTCGCTTCCAAGCTCGCTGTGACCGTGTCCACGAAGCTTGTACAAAGCTACCAACTCAGCTACGCGAAATTGAACCTGGTCGTTTGTCGAACTGCCATTTGTACGGCGAAACAATTGCTCAAGCTAAGGTTTAAACAAAATAACAACATTAGCTAAGAACAAATTTAATCTGGAGAGAATTATGAGCAAACAACTCGGCGAACTGCTGATTGAAGGCAAAAATGTCGTTAAAGACTTCCCTTTAAACAGTAACTCAATCAAGCAGTCTAAGATGCGCGCAATTAACGACGTATCATTTAAGATGTACAAAAGTCGCGGCTTGTCAGTGGTTGGCGAATCAGGTTCTGGTAAATCGACCACAGCAAAAATGATAGCGAAGATGTACGCACCAACCGACGGTATCATTGAGTACAAAGGACGTGATATTCAAGACATCACATCAAGAAACGACCTAATGGCCTACCGTGAAGGTGTACAAATGGTATGGCAAGACCCGTTTGGCTCGCTAAACCCAACACACAATATTTTCCACCATATTGCTCGCCCACTGCTGATCCACAAGAAGGTTTCACCGGGCAACAAGAAGGAACTGGAAGAGCGTGTGTATGACCTACTGGAACAAGTTGGTCTGATTCCACCAAAAGAGACGGCGCAAAAGTTTCCGCATCAGCTTTCTGGTGGTCAGCGTCAACGTGTGAACTTAGCGCGTAATATCGCAGTAGGGGCTGAAGTGGTACTTGCAGATGAACCAACATCAATGCTTGACGTATCGATTCGTGCCGGTGTTCTTAACCTGATGGAAGAGATGAAGTTTGAGAAACAAATGTCTCTGCTTTATATCACCCATGATATCGCAACGGCTCGTTACATCGCAGAAGATCTAGCCGTAATGTACGTTGGTCACATGGTTGAATGGGGCGATACAGAGGAAATCATCCATGATCCGCAACACCCATACACCCAACTATTGGTTTCTGCGGTTCCAGACCCATCGAAGTCAATTCACGAGAAGTTGAAGGGTAACAAAGGCGACATCCCTCTTTGGACACCAGAATCCGTTGGTTGTCCATTTGCTGGCCGCTGTGTGCACGCAACGGATAAGTGTCGTGAGCAACTCCCTGGAGTGACTCAGCTATCTGACAACCACTTTGTTCGTTGTTACCTATTTGAAAATTAATCATCGCCAGGGCAGGTATCAATCTGCCCCCCTTTCCCTTTGTATTTTATTGTTTCCCGGAGAAATTGAATGCTGCTACTGACTAACCATATTGGTTACGAGCGTCAGGGTCCTAAGAAAGCGATCATCCAGACGAGTCAACCACGTCTGTCTTCTTATACTGCTTTATTGGTTTGTGCCGACAGCCACCAAACTGTTGCGACACTGACAGTAGAAAAACAAGGCAAAGTGGCAAACTGGCATCAAGGTCATTTTTACCTTGTCGACTTTTCTTCATTTAACACTCCCGGTAACTACTACCTTCGCTTCGATCATTTGCGCTCATCTCACTTTGAGATTGGAGAACATGTTCTTCTCGATCGTACGCTGTCTGATGTGATCCATTATTTTAAATCTCAACGCTGTGGTGGCATTTTCGATCAACAAGATCGCCAAGCACCGCTACTTAACTCTAGCGAAACCGCTGATGTCCACGGTGGTTGGTATGACGCGTCAGGCGACGTCAGTAAGTACCTGAGTCATTTGTCTTACGCGAATTATCTAAATCCACAACAGACACCGATGGTAGTTTGGAACATGTTGAAAGGGTTATCTCTGCTCGAAGGCAACGATAAACTGGCTAAGTTCACTGCCACTCGTCTTGTTGAAGAAGCGTTATTTGGCGCAGACTTCCTTGTTCGTATGCAGAATGAAAAAGGTTTCTTCTACATGACAGTGTTCGACAAGTGGAGTAAAGATACAGCGCAACGCGAGATCTGCGCGTACGAAACTCAACTTGGTCATAAGTTCGATGACTATCAAGCAGGCTATCGACAAGGTGCAGGCATCAGCATTGCAGCATTAGCTTCAGCAGCACGCCTAGATGTTCATGGTGAGTTCGACCAACAAAAATACCGTAATGCGGCAGAAAACGGTTACTGGCACCTAAAAGAACACAACACCCAATACTTAAACGATGGTGAAGAGAACATCATCGATGAATACTGCGCGCTTCTTGCCGCTGTAGAGCTATTCAAGACCACCAAAGAGGCACGTTACCTAGAAGAAAGCCGCGTATGGGCAAAACGTCTTTCCGCTCGCCAAACAAGTGATGAGAACATTCAACACTTTTGGAGTGCTAATCAAGATGGCAGTCGACCTTACTTCCATGCCGCAGAAGCAGGGCTTCCTGTCATCGCACTGTGTGAATACTTAACCATCGAAGACGACTCTGAGCGCACAACGGTAGCAAAACAAATCATCACTCAAGCGTGTGAATTTGAAGTCTCTATCACCAACAAAGTGAAGAACCCATTTGGCTACCCTCGCCAGTATGTAAAAGGCGTTAACGAAGCGAAACGTGATGCGTTCTTTGTGGCACACAACAACGAATCAGGTTACTGGTGGCAAGGTGAGAATGCTCGTCTAGGTTCACTGGCAACCATGGCTTATGGGGCACTCCCCTTCATTGAGTCAAAAGCGCTAAAACAGCAGCTCTCTAAACTCGCACAAGATTCTATTAACTGGATTGTGGGCCTGAACCCATACGACATGTGTATGTTGGATGGTCATGGTCGTAACAATCCGGACTATCTTCCTCAATACGGCTTCTTCAATGCAAAAGGTGGCGTGTGTAACGGCATTACCGGTGGTTTCGAAGATGAAGAAGACATTGCATTTAATCCACCAGCACAGAAAGACGACATGCTTCAGAACTGGCGCTGGGGTGAACAATGGATCCCACATGGTGCTTGGTACCTACTTGCGGTGATGAGTCAGGCTCAGCACATCTCGACTTTAGCGAACTCTCAAGCCTTCAAGGAGCAATAAACATGGGGATGTATTTTGTAGGCATTGATGGGGGCGGCACGTCATGCCGCGCTCGAATCAAAGACGCACAAGGCAACTTCATTGGTGAAGCCAAAAGCGGCAGTGCAAACATCATGCTGGGCGCAGAAATCGCGATGGCGTCGATTCTTGAATCTATTGCTTCAGCGGCAGCACAAGGTGGTCTAACTCAACAAGATTTCGCTTCTATGCACGTAGGGCTGGCTCTAGCAGGTGCGGAACATAAAACCTCTTGGCAAGCATTCATGGCTTTAGAGCACCCATTTGCCAGTATGACACTCAATACCGATGCTTACGGTGCTTGTATCGGTGCGCACAATGGTAAAGATGGTGCGATCATGATTGCAGGGACTGGTTCTTGCGGTATTTACCTTAAAGGTCTTGAGCAACATGTTGTTGGTGGTCGTGAGTTCCCAATATCCGATCAAGGTGGTGGCGCGGTAATGGGGTTACGTCTCATCCAACAAGTCTTACTTGCAGAGGATGGCATCCGAGAAAAAACACCATTAGCAACGCACATCATGGAATTTTTTCAAAACGATATCGACAACGTAGTGGCATGGTCTAAGCACGCATTGCCTCGAGATTATGGTCAGTTTTCCCCGGCTATTTTTCAACACGCTGAACAAGGCGATACGTTGGCGATAGAAATACTCAAACAAACTGCTAACGATATTGAAATGTTCTTGGTCGCGCTTAATAAACGCGGTGCAACGCGCATTTGCTTGATGGGCAGTATCGCAGAGCGAATTCTGAACTGGTTGTCTCCACCAGTTCAACAGTGGGTGGTCGAACCTCAGTTTGATGCGATTGAAGGAGCCATTATGTTTGCTGGTAAGCCAGAACATAACCTTTACTCGGTGAGTGTTGAGTAGGAGTAAACATGGAATATCGTATTGATCTCGTTGTGCTTTCTGAGCAAAAACAAAACTGCCGTTTGGGACTGACTTTTCATAACTTGAGTGATCAGGCTCTAAATAGCTGGAGCCTGACTTTCGCTTTTGATCGTTACATCCTTCCAGATAGCGTTTCAAATGGTCAACTAACTCAGGTTGGTAGCTTTTGCACTCTCAAACCAGAAGGTGTGGTGCTGGCCGCCAACCACCACTATTACTGCGAATTCAGCATTGGCTCTAATCCATTCCGTTACTACTCAGACGGTTTTAATGAAGCGATGATCGATTTTGTTGTTGATGGTCAACCTCAACGCGCACAGGTCGATGTCACACCTATCGTTTTAGCTTCACCTTATCGTGAACGCAGCGACATTCCAGCAAGCTTAACCCACGCTCAACCGTTATTGCCAAAACCGAACCATATTGAAGTCAGCGACCACTCGTTCACGTTTGATGAACAAGCTGGCGTTGCAATTTACACCGACTTAGCGAACTCAGCAAAAGCGTGGTTACTAGAAGAGCTCCAGCGTATTCACCAATTTGCACTTTCTTCTTCTAACAGCGGCAAGATCATTTTCAAAAGCAACCCAACACAGGATGAAGGGGCATATAAGCTCAAAGTATCAGAAGAGTCAATCAAGATTGAAGCAGGCTCTTCGTCTGGCTTTACCCATGCTTGTGCAACTTTATTGCAGCTACTAAAACGAGATGAAGCGACCAATACCATGGAAGTCGTGTGCTGTTCGATCAAAGACAGCCCACGCTTTCGTTACCGCGGCATGATGTTGGACTGTGCTCGCCATTTCCACTCGGTGGATCAAGTTAAACGCCTGATCAACTTGTTGGCGCATTACAAATTTAATACTTTCCACTGGCATTTAACGGATGATGAAGGCTGGCGCATCGAAATCAAATCGTTACCACAACTGACTGACATTGGCGCGTGGCGTGGCATCGATGAAACCATCGAGCCACAGTACACCCATTTATCAGAGCGTTATGGTGGCTTCTACACCCAAGAAGAGATCAAAGACGTTATCGCATTTGCAGCACAGCGTGGCATCACCATCATTCCTGAGATTGATGTACCTGGCCATTGCCGCGCAGCCATCAAGTCTCTGCCACATCTATTGGTTGAAGCAGAAGACACCACTGAGTACCGCAGTATTCAGCATTACAACGATAACGTCATCAACCCGGCTTTACCGGGTACCTACGAGTTTATCGACAAGGTGCTTGAAGAGGTGGCTGCGCTATTCCCTGCCCCTTACGTCCACATTGGCGCAGACGAAGTGCCTAATGGCGTGTGGTCGAAAAGCCCTGCTTGCCAAGCATTTATGGAGCAGTTGGATTACACCGATTACAAAGAATTGCAAGGTCACTTCTTACGTCATGCAGAAGACAAACTGCGCAAACTTGGCAAACGGATGCTAGGTTGGGAAGAAGCCCAACACGGCAACAAGGTCAGCAAAGACACAGTGATCTATTCATGGCTAAGCGAAGAAGCCGCATTGAACTGCGCTCGCCAAGGCTTTGATGTGGTACTGCAACCAGCGCAAACCACTTATCTGGACATGGCCCAAGATTACGCCCCCGAAGAGCCGGGCGTAGACTGGGCCAATCCACTGCCATTAGAGAAAGCCTACAACTACGAACCGCTAGAAGAAGTACCTGCTGACGACCCGATCAGAAAACGCATTTGGGGCATTCAAACCGCTCTATGGTGCGAAATCATAAACACCCCATCGCGCATGGACTACATGATTTTCCCTCGCCTAACTGCCATGGCAGAAGCATGTTGGACTGAAAAACAACACCGCGATTGGACCGACTATTTATCACGTTTGAAAGGTCACCTTCCTCTGCTTGATTTGCAGGGCGTGAATTACCGTAAACCGTGGAAGTAATACCAAGCCAGACGCCAACGCATCGCGCTTAAAGAGTTTTTAAATTTTTGGCTGCAGACGCAGCTTAGTAAAAAGGAAAGATACAAATGAAATACGGCTATTTCGATAACGAGAATCGCGAATACGTCATCACTCGACCTGACGTACCAGCACCATGGACAAACTACCTAGGTACTGAGAAATTCTGTACGGTTATCTCGCACAACGCGGGGGGCTACTCGTTCTATAACTCTCCAGAATACAACCGTGTTACTAAATTCCGTCCAAACGCGACATTCGATCGCCCAGGACACTACGTTTACCTACGTGATGATGAGACAGGTGATTACTGGTCAATCTCGTGGCAACCCGTTGCTAAGAGCTTAGACGAAGCAAACTACGAAGTTCGTCATGGCTTGTCTTACTCTAAGTTCAAATGTGAATACAGCGGTATTACGGCAACGAAAACGCTATTCGTACCAAAAGGCGAAGACGCAGAAGTTTGGGATGTCGTTATCAAGAACACTTCAGATAAACCACGTACAATCAGTGCGTTCTCATTTGTTGAGTTCTCATTCAGCCACATTCAATCTGATAACCAAAACCATCAGATGTCTCTGTACTCTGCCGGAACATCATACAACGAAGGTGTGATTGAGTACGACCTGTACTACAACACTAACGATTTCGAAGGCTTCTACTACCTAGCGTCTACGTTTGACCCAGATTCATACGATGGTCAGCGTGACAGCTTCCTAGGCCTATACCGTGACGAAGCAAACCCGCTAGCGGTAGAACAAGGTAAGTGTTTCAACACCGCACAAACGTGTTACAACCACTGTGGCTCTCTGCACAAGCAATTCACTATCCAACCAGGTGAAGAAGTTCGTTTTGCTTACATTCTAGGTATCGGTAAAGGCAACGGTGACCGTCTACGTGCTAAGTACCAAGATCTTGCAGAAGTCGACAATGCATTTGCAGGTATCAAAGCACACTGGGATGAGCGTTGTGGCAAGTTCCAAGTGAAATCGCCAAACGAAGGTCTAGACACCATGATCAACACTTGGACACTATACCAAGCAGAAACTTGTGTGGTGTGGTCTCGTTTTGCTTCATTCATCGAAGTGGGTGGTCGTACTGGTCTTGGTTACCGCGATACGGCGCAAGATGCAATTTCAGTCCCTCACGCTAACCCAGCAATGACGCGTAAACGTATCGTCGACCTGCTACGTGGTCAGGTGAAAGCGGGTTACGGTCTGCACCTATTCGATCCAGATTGGTTCGATCCAGAAAAAGCAGATGTTAAACCATCGAAATCCCCAACCGTTGTTCCTACTCCGTCTGATGAAGACAAGATCCACGGTATTGAAGATACATGTTCTGATGACCACCTATGGCTAGTCCCAACCATCTGTAAGTATGTGATGGAAACAGGTGAGCACAGCTTCTTCGACGAAGTGATCCCTTACGCTGACGGCGGTGATGCAACGGTTTATGATCACATGAAAGCAGCACTAGACTTCTCGGCTGAATACGTGGGTCAAACCGGTATCTGTAAAGGTCTGCGTGCAGACTGGAACGACTGTCTAAACCTAGGTGGTGGTGAGTCTTCAATGGTGTCGTTCCTGCATTTCTGGGCACTGCAAGAGTTCATCGACCTAGCGAAATACCTAGGCAAAGACGCCGACGTTAAGAAATACACTGAAATGGCAGCCAACGTTCGTGAAGCGTGTGAAACACACCTTTGGGACGACGAAGGCGGTTGGTACATCCGTGGTCTGACGAAGAATGGCGACAAGATCGGTACAGCGCAGCAAGCAGAAGGCCGAGTACACCTTGAGTCAAACACGCTAGCGGTACTTTCTGGTGCGGTATCTCAAGAGCGCGGTGAGAAAGCGATGGACGCTGTCGACGAGAACCTATTCTCTGAATACGGCCTGCACCTAAACTCACCATCATTCGCAACACCAAACGATGACATCGGCTTCGTGACTCGCGTTTACCAAGGCGTAAAAGAGAACGGCGCTATCTTCTCGCACCCAAACCCATGGGCTTGGGTAGCAGAGGCAAAATTGGGCCGTGGAGACCGTGCAATGAAGTTCTACGATGCACTGAACCCATACAATCAAAACGACATCATCGAAAAACGTATTGCAGAACCTTACTCATACGTGCAGTTCATCATGGGTCGTGACCACCAAGACCACGGCCGTGCAAACCACCCTTGGCTAACGGGTACATCTGGCTGGGCTTACTTCGCTGTTACCAACTTTATCCTTGGTGTGCGTACAGGCTTCGACGGTCTAACTATCGATCCTTGTATCCCAACCAACTGGCCTGGTTTCGAAGTGACTCGTCAGTGGCTAGGTGCAACGTACAACATCAAAGTGGTCAACCCAGATTCAGTGAGCAAAGGCGTTAAGTCAATTACCGTGAACGGTGAAGCAGTAAATGGTGCATCAGTGCCAGTTCAAGCTGAAGGCTCTGTAAACGAAGTTATCGTTACTCTAGGTTAATCATCTTTTAGGGGAGAACTTCTCCCCTTTTGATTGATCCGATGCGCTTGAATTTGATAAGTGCATCGGTTCGCTAACAAAGATTTAAGAGGCGGTGGGATGCCGCTCTTATCGAGGATCGAATCATGATCAAATTTGGTACAGGCGGTTGGCGTGCATTTATCGGTGAGGAGTTCACCAAAGATAATGTACGTTTAGTTGCCCAAGCAGTCGCAAACATCACCAATGCCGAGTCAGTTGCCGACCGTGGTTTTGTGATTGGCTATGACCGTCGTTTCCTTTCTGACAAGGCTGGACGTTGGTTCGCAGAAGTACTCGCAGCCAATGGCATTGTTGTTAGCTTCATCGACAAGTTTGTCCCAACCCCTATCGTGATGTTTCAAGCGAAAGAAATGAACTGCGCTTATTCGGCATGTATTACTGCCTCTCACAATCCGGCGGATTACAACGGCGTAAAAATCTTCATCGAAGGCGGCCGTGATGCAGATGAGATGATCACACAGAAAATTGAAGAGCAAATTGCGCACTTAACCTTGGACCAAGTTAAGTTTGTCGATTTTGACCAAGCTATCGAAGACAAACTGATTGAAATCATCAACCCGATGAACGCGTTCGTTGATTCGATCATCAATTTCATTGACATCGAAGCAATCAAAAAAGCCAACCTACGCGTATTAGTCGACCCGATGTTTGGTGTCGCGAAAAACGCGCTACAAACGGTATTGATTAATGGCCGCTGTGAAGTAGACGTAATCAACGATGGTAAGAACCCAGACTTTGGTGGCTTGATGCCTTCACCAAGTGCAGCAACACTATACCGTTTGATGCACCTTGTCGAACAGGAAGGCTACGACATCGGTATCGGTACGGATGGTGACGCTGACCGCCTTGGCATTATCGACGAAAAAGGCCACTTTATTCATCCAAATGAAGTGTTGCTCCTGCTCTACTACTACTTGCTTGAGTACAAGGGCTGGAAAGGTTCGGTGGTACGTAATATCGCGACCACACACCTGCTCGACAAAATCGCGGAAGATCATGGCGAAAAGTGCTTTGAGGTGCCTGTAGGCTTTAAACACATCAGCTCACAAATGGAAGCCGACGACTCACTTATTGGTGGAGAGAGCTCTGGCGGCTTGACCATTCGCGGCCACATCAAAGGTAAAGATGGCGTATTCGCCTCAAGCTTGTTGGTGGAGATGATTTCCGTGACAGGTAAGAAATTGTCTGAACTTCTCGATGAAATCTACGGCAAGTACGGCTATGCCTACATGGCGGAAGGCGATTGCAAATTCAAACCAGCGCAAAAAGAAGTACTGTTCAACAAGATCTATGTGGAAAAACTGTTGCCTGAGTTTGAGTTTGAAATCGAAAAAGTCAACTACGAAGATGGGGCAAAAGTGTACTTCAAGAACGGTGGCTGGATCATTGCCCGCTTCTCAGGTACAGAGCCACTACTGCGAATTTTTGCAGAAATGCAAAATAAGGACACTGCGGAACGTGTTCTTCAACAGTTTAAAGACTTTTTGTCTCTATAACTGACCTTGTGCACTGTCCGAGCACAATCCTATAGGTGAAGAACACTTGCCCGGCATCACCGCCGGGCCTTTTTGTTTTTACCTAAACTCAGGTTGTTTGTGTTAAGCAAAAGCCAGCACGCCTTGAGTTTCCACTTTTACCGTCACGCTATCACCCACATTTAACGCCTGGGATGAAGTCGCCAACAAACGGTCACCATTCACGTCAATCACATAACGGCAATGATCGCCCATAAAGTGCAGCTCCAGTACTTTCACTGCACTCTCTTCATTGGCTTCAATCTGTACATGCTGCGGGCGCAGTAATAACGCACATTCAGCATCAACTGGAATCGCTTGCTGAGCATTCGCTTCGACCAGACCTAAATGGGTTTCAAACTCGCTATCAGAAATACGTTTTGCCGCAAGATAACTGCCACCACCTAAGAAATCCGCGACAAACTTGCTCGAAGGTTGGTAGTACAACTCAGACGCTGTGCCATACTGCTCTATGACACCATGGTTCATTACCGCCATCTTATCTGCAAAAGCAAAAGCTTCTTCACGACTGTGAGTCACAAAAATCGCCGTAACACCCTGCTCTTTAAAGATCTTGCGGATCTCACCAATTAACTCATGGCGAACTTGGGTATCGATGTTCGAGAACGGTTCATCAAGCAGTAGCAGGTCTGGCTTGTAAGCGAGCGATCGAGCAATCGCCACGCGCTGTTGCTGACCACCGGAAAGCTGATGAGGATAGCGATCACCGTAGCCTTTTAGATGCACTAAACCCAACATTTCCTCTACTTTAAGGAGCTTTTGTTGTGCCGTTTCATTCTTCAAGCCAAACGCGATGTTCTCTGCCACAGTCAGGTGGGGGAACAAGGCATAGTCTTGGAAAATCATCCCGATATTACGCTGCTCTGGAGGCAACCAGTTTTCACCATCATCAATAGTAAGGCAGTTTAAGCTCATTTGACCTGAACTTAGTGGCAACAAACCAGCAATGGCTTTCAATAACGTTGTTTTACCGCAGCCACTCGCACCAAGTAGACATACGATTTGCCCTTGCTCTACCTCAAGAGAAAGGGACTCAAGGACAGTTTGAGCGTCATACTGACAAGTTAAGTTTCTAATTGATAGTGCGCAACTCATTAGTGATTTTGCTCCAATGAACGGTTAACAACAACAAGCGGGATCAACCCAACAAGAACCAGTAATACCGCCGGAAGGGCAGCCAATTCTAAATGTTCATCCGAGGCGAAGTTATACACATACGTCGCCAGCGTTTCAAAGTTAAATGGGCGCAGTAACAACGCTGCGTTGAGCTCTTTCATCGACTCAATAAACACTAAGAGTCCGGCGATCAATGCACCGCGTTTTACCAATGGAAAATGCACTCGCCATAGCATGGTATTCGGCGTACAGCCCATGGTTCGAGAGGCCATGTCTAATGATGGAGAAATCTTATTCAAGTTGCTTTCCACGCTGCCAATTGCGACTGCAGAGAAACGCACCACCATAGCGAAGATCAACGCAAACATTGAACCAGAGAAAATCAGCCCCGGTCTGCTCCACTCCATCGCTTTAGCAAAATCGTTAACGCGGTGATCCATAAACAGTACCGCCACCATCACACCAATGGCCAACACGGTACCAGGCACAGCATAACCCATTGAAGATAAACGCATAAAAACTAAGCTAGTACGTCCACCATTGACTCGCTGACTAAAATTAACAACCAAAGCAATCACAACCCCGATAATTGCCGCAATGATCGACACCACGAAACTATTCCACGCGTATTCACGGAACTCAGGCGTCCAGCTTTGAGCAAAATAGGTGATCGCGTAATCAACAAGCTGAAGCAATGGAAATATAAAGGCAATGGCAACTAGGCCCCAACACCAGATTAATGCGCCCCACTTCTTCCATCCTGTTAGCTTATAGCGAAATTCCTCATGGCTATTAAATTGACTTTGGAAAAGCTTTTGCTTACGACGACTGTAACGTTCAGCACTCAATAACAACACGACAACCATCAACATCAACGCAGATATCTTAGCGGCAGCATTAAGGTTCGAGTAACCAAGCCAAGTATCATAAACGGCCGTGGTTAACGTATTGACTGCGAAATAGCTAACCGTGCCAAAATCGCCGATGGTTTCCATTGCTACAAGCGACAAACCAACGGCAATCGAGGGGCGAACCAAAGGCATCGATATACGCCAAAAACTCTCCCAAGGAGAGCACTTTAATAAGCGGGCACTTTGTAATAAGGAAACATTTTGCTCCATAAATGCAGCGCGACACAGCAAATACACATACGGATATAGCACAAGAGAAAGCACAAAAGTGGCACCAGACAAGGTGCGAATATCAGGGAACCAATACTCCCCTGGCCCCCAACCCGTTATATCACGTAAAAAAATCTGGATTGGACCGGCAAAATCAAACCAGTCGGTAAAAATGTAACCAATGATATAACCCGGCATAGCGAGCGGTAGCACCAATGCCCATTGCAACCACTTCTCGGTTGGCAGCTTACACATGGCCATGAACCATGCGCTAGGAATGCCAAGAATAAGGGAAAGCATCATCACACCCGCCGTCAGTGTGACGGTGTTGTAGATGTAAGTCGGCATAACCGTTGCCATTAAGTGGGCGAACAAGTCATCCGTTTCGCCAATGGCGGTATAGAAGATCGCTAAGATCGGCAAAACCAGTAACAGAGCTATCACTCCGCTACTGGTTTTCCATAGAGAACGTTTATCTTTCATTGCCTAAATACTTCAAGGCTATATGAAATATAAATGCAGGTGCAAGTACATCTCATATCCTTTAATCAAATGGGAGTATAGTTATACCCCCACAAGGAATTAAAGGTCAAATTTCACTTCATCTAGAAGCTTAATTGCCGCTTCATGATTTGCAGCAATCTCGTCTAGAGAAATCTTATCCGCAGAGAAATCACCCCACGACTCCACTAACTCAGAACGCTTTACGCCCTCTTTTACTGGATACTCATAGTTCACTTCTGCGTACATTTGCTGTGCTTTATCGCCCGTAAGGAATTCCATTAATTTTACCGCATTCTCTTGGTTTGGAGAGTATTTCGCCATCGCCATGCCAGAGATATTTACGTGTGTACCCGTAGTGTCTTGGTTAGGGAAATTGATGTATACCGCATCAGCCCAAGCTTTCTGCTCTTTATCGTTCACCATCTTACCTAGGTAGTAGCTGTTACCTAGCGAAACATCACAGAGGCCTTCTTTGATCGCTTTAACTTGACCACGGTCGTTACCTTGCGGCTTACGAGCTAGGTTCGCTTTTACGCCTTCTAGCCATTCTTTTGTCTCCGCTTCACCGTGGTGTGCGATCATAGAAGAAACGAGAGATACGTTGTAAGGGTGCTTACCGCTACGAGTACAGATTTTGCCTTTGAATTCTGGCTTTGCTAGATCTGCGTAGTTGAAGTCGCTACCTAGCTTACCAACACGGTCACGTGAAGAGTAAACGTTACGAGTACGTAGCGTTAGAGCAAACCATTCGTTTTCTTTATCTTGGTACTGTGCTGGTACATTTTCTTCAATGATTTTACTGTCTACCTTTTGAACTAAACCTTTGTTAGTCAGTTCCGCTAGACGGCTGATGTCTGTGGTAAGGATTACGTCAGCTGGGCTGTATTCGCCTTCTTGAGCCAACTTCTCTGCTAGACCTTGTTTCGCAAACTTAACGTTTACTTTGATGCCAGTATCTTTAGTGAACTCATTAAACATAGGCTCAACTAGGAAAGGTTGACGGTAAGAGTAGACGTTCACTTCCTCAGCAGCCATTGCCGCTGGAGCCAACGTTGCGCATGTCATCGCGGAAAGGGCTAGCAGTTTTTTCATTGTTCAATCCTTCAATATGCTAATGATAACGTTTATCAGTTGCGTTATTATATGCATGTCCAATTTGAAAACAATGACTCAAATTAAAAAAACCTGCGTTTAGGCAGGTTTTTTAATAGCGACGCAAATTTTATATTAAGCCATTCAGCCTTATTTTACGGTAACAAACTCAGGGTAAGCACCAACACCACAATCATGCATATCCATGCCTTCTAGCTCTTCTTCCTCTGACACGCGGATACCAATCGTTGCTTTTAGGATGGCCCATACCACTAGGCTCGCACCGAATACCCAAGCAAAAATCACTGCCGCACCAAGAAGCTGAGCACCAAACGTTGCATCACCGTTACTTAGTGGCACAACCATTAGCCCAAAGAAACCACACACACCGTGAACTGAGATAGCACCAACTGGATCATCAATCTTAAGCTTATCTAGAGCAATGATGCTAAATACGACTAGAGCACCCGATACCGCACCGATAGCGACGGAGTATAGTGGGGATGGTGATAGCGGGTCTGCGGTAATCGCAACCAGACCTGCCAATGCACCGTTAAGAATCATAGTCAGGTCTGCTTTACCCCATGTTGTCTTACATACGCACAGTGCAGCAATGGCACCTGCAGCCGCTGCTGCATTGGTGTTCAAAAAGATTTGACCTACGGCCGTTGCATTCTCAAAGTCAGACACCATTAACTGAGAACCACCGTTGAAACCGAACCAGCCGAACCAAAGAATAAAGGTACCCAGTGTCGCAAGTGGCATGTTTGAACCTGGAATAGGGTAAATTTCGCCGTTTTTTCCGTACTTACCCTTACGCGCACCAAGCAGCAATACACCAGCTAACGCTGCTGATGCGCCCGCCATGTGTACGATACCTGAGCCAGCAAAATCACTAAAGCCAGCTGCTGATAAGAAACCGCCGCCCCATGTCCAATAACCTTCCATTGGGTAGATGAATGCCGTTAGTACTACGGAGAAGATAAGGAACGACCAAAGCTTCATACGCTCAGCAACCGCACCAGAGACGACTGACATTGCGGTTGCGACAAATACAACCTGGAAGAAGAAGTCCGACTCCAGTGAGTGGTCAGCACCTTCACCTTGAGTACCAATAAGTGCGCCAAATGATGGTAGCCAACCACCTTCGCTGTTATCAACATACATAATGTTGTAGCCGACCAACAGGAACATGGTACAAGCAATTGCGTACAGACAGATGTTTTTCGTTAGAATTTCTGTCGTATTTTTAGAGCGAACCAAGCCCGCTTCCAGCATGGCAAAACCCGCTGCCATCCACATGACTAACGCACCGGAAATGAGAAAGAAAAAGGTGTCGAGTGCGTAACGTAATTCAGTAACCGTGGTTGTTAATTCCATGATAGTTCTCCAATCCATTGAATTCTTAAAGTGCTTCTGCGTCCATTTCACCCGTACGAATACGCACCGCTTGGCTTAGGTCGTAGACAAAAATCTTGCCGTCACCAATTTTCCCTGTTTGAGCCGCTTTGGTGATCGCTTCTACCACGCGCTCTACATTGTCTGCATGTGTCGCGATTTCTAGTTTTACTTTTGGTAGAAAATCGACTTGATACTCAGCGCCACGGTACAACTCCGTATGGCCCTTTTGGCGACCGAAGCCTTTAACCTCTGATACTGTCATCCCTTCAATACCAGCATCAGCCAATGCTTCACGTACATCATCCAACTTAAAAGGTTTTATAATGGCATTTATGATTTTCATTGAATCTTCTCCGCAGCTTTCATCTTTATACACTTTTAATAATCCAATCTGCATGCCAACTTTATAAGCCATTGATTATAAATAAAATAACAAAAACAATAACGTTAAAACAAAAAAAGGCGCACCGAGATGGTGCGCCCTTTTCACAAATATAAGGCAATATGATTTAGATCACCCAAAACTGTGCATCACATGCCCAAAAAGTCTTTCCACTGATCAATCAGGGCACAGAAATCCTCTATACCACAGTTCGCTGTACTCTCTGCATCGTAGAAATCAAACTCACTTTCCATCTCTACTTCATATTCATGCGAAAGTGCATTTTCTTGTACTAACACCTCGTCGCCTTGAATCATCAAACTGATCTCTGAACCCACTAATTTATGTTCTTGAGAAGGTGAAGAAAAAGCCTGATCAACTAACGCTTCAACTTGAGAAATTTTGGCCGGATCTTTTCCAATTTCTTCTTGTAACCATCGACCTACAATCTCATGCCCCATACTGCATTTGACATAGTATTCGCCCATCAAAGTATTACGGATGAATTCAAATTCCATCGAGATTGCCTTTTCGTATCAATTTGGTGCGGAGTATAACGAATTGCGCCCATAAAAAAAGCACCTCAATGAGGTGCTTTGTGTTTGTGTACTCAGCTTATGCTGGCTCTTGGAAGATCACTTCTGCCGCTTTCTTAGTGTACTCATCCATTTTATGGAAGTTCAAGTAACGGTAAGTATCAGCTGCTGTCGCATCGATTTGCTTCGCGTATTCTAAGTACTCTTCCTTGGTTGGGATCTTACCTAGAATCGCGCCTACTGCAGCAAGCTCTGCTGAAGAAAGGTATACATTCGCACCTGTACCTAGACGGTTCGGGAAGTTACGCGTTGAAGTCGACATGACTGTTGCTTTATCTGCTACTCGTGCTTGGTTACCCATACATAGTGAACACCCAGGGGTTTCAATACGAACTCCAGCGCGGCCGTAAATACCGTAGTAACCTTCTTCCGTCAGTTGGTCACGGTCCATCTTCGTTGGTGGCGCCACCCATAGACGAGTGTTAAGTTGACCACCGAATTGCTCTAGCAGTTTACCTGCTGCTCGGAAGTGACCAATGTTAGTCATACAAGAACCGATGAACACTTCATCAATTTGTGTGCCTTGCACTTCAGACAGAAGACGGGCGTCATCCGGATCGTTTGGTGCACATAGGATTGGTTCGTGAATATCCGCTAGATCAATTTCAATGATGTGTGCGTATTCGGCATCTGCATCCGCTTCCATCAGTTCTGGGTTTGCCAACCACTCTTCCATCGCTGTGATACGACGCTCGATTGTACGACGGTCGCCGTAACCTTCCGAGATCATCCACTTAAGCATGGTGATGTTCGAATTTAGGTATTCTTCGATCGACGATTGAGACAGCTTAACCGTACAACCAGCCGCACTGCGCTCTGCAGAAGCATCAGACAATTCGAATGCCTGTTCAACCGTTAGGTGCTCAACACCCTCGATTTCTAGTACACGACCAGAGAATTCGTTGATTTTACCTGCTTTCTCAACCGTCAGTAGACCTTGTTGAATTGCGTAGTAAGGAATCGCATGAACGAGATCACGTAGCGTGATACCCGGCTGCATTTCGCCTTTAAAGCGCACCAAGATTGACTCTGGCATATCCAGTGGCATAACGCCTGTCGCCGCAGCGAACGCAACCAGACCAGAGCCAGCAGGGAATGAAATACCGAGAGGGAAACGAGTATGCGAGTCACCACCTGTACCTACAGTATCAGGTAGAAGCATACGGTTTAGCCATGAGTGAATAACGCCGTCACCTGGACGAAGCGATACACCGCCACGGTTCATGATGAAATCAGGTAGCGTGTGGTGCGTGTTTACGTCAACAGGCTTTGGATATGCTGAAGTGTGACAGAATGACTGCATCACTAGATCCGCCGAGAAGCCAAGACACGCAAGATCTTTTAGCTCATCACGCGTCATTGGACCGGTTGTATCCTGAGAACCGACCGTTGTCATCTTAGGCTCACAGTATTGACCTGCACGCACACCCTCTACGCCACATGCTTTACCAACCATCTTCTGAGCTAATGTGTAGCCTTTGTCTGACGCTGAAGGATCCACTGGCTTAGCGAATAACTCCGTTTCTTCTAGGCCAAGAGATGCACGAGCACGGCTTGTTAAACCACGACCGATGATCAGAGGAATACGACCACCAGCACGAACTTCGTCAAGCAATACTGTACTCAGTTTAAAGCGAGAAATCTCTTCACTGTTTTTGCGCACAACACCTTCGTATGGATAGATGTCAATTACATCACCCATGTTCATGTTTTGTACATCTAATTCAATCGGCAGTGCGCCCGAGTCTTCCATTGTGTTGTAGAAGATAGGCGCAATTTTACCACCTAGACAGATACCGCCCGTGCGCTTGTTTGGTACAAATGGGATATCTTCACCCATAAACCAAAGCACGGAGTTTGTTGCTGATTTACGTGAAGAGCCCGTACCAACAACATCACCCACGTAGGCTAGCGGGATACCGTCTTTTTGTAGCTCTTCAATTTGATTGATAGGACCAACGCTGCCAGGCTGATCTGGGTTGATACCATCACGCTCCATCTTCAGCATCGCTTTCGCGTGTACTGGAATGTCTGGACGAGACCAAGCATCTGGTGCTGGAGATAAATCATCTGTGTTGGTTTCACCCGTTACTTTAAAGACTTTAACGGTGATCTTTTCTGCGACTTTCTTTTTTGAGGTGAACCATTCCGCATCTGCCCAAGATTGTAGGACTTGTTGTGCGAATGTATTGCCTGCTTTGGCTTTCTCTTCTACATCGTAAAAAGCATCGAACATCAGCAATGTGTGAGACAACGCTTTAACTGAGATTGCCGCTAGTAGGTCATCATCTAGCAATTCAACTAGTGGAGCGATGTTGTAACCGCCTTGCATCGTACCTAGTAGCTCAGCCGCTTTTTCACGGCTTACTAATGGTGATGCCACTTCACCTTTTGCTACCGCCGTTAGGAAGCCCGCTTTTACATAAGCAGCTTCATCTACGCCCGGTGGGATACGGTTTTCTAGTAGGTCAAGAATAAATGCTTCTTCACCTTGTGGGGGATTTTTCAGAAGTTCAACAAGTCCAGCAACTTGTTCAGCGTCTAGCGGTTTAGGAACAACTCCTTCGGCAGCACGCTCTTCGACGTGTTTACGGTAGGCTTCAAGCACGACTTTTTCCTCTCATTGCGGTTCCTCCTTTATTAATTACTATTGTTAAAGTAAAGGAGTGAACATCCTTGGAAACTTGGCTCTCCATTGCCCTTGTTTTCATTCAATTCTTGATTGAGAAACAGCGTCGTAGAGGCCAAACTGTGGGCGACAGAATAGCAAATTTAACTTTAAATTAAAATCTCCCCACTTTGACCAACATAGCAACTTACGACTAAAGTCCGGTATATATTAGCTAAATATGCAAAGATTTTGCGGCTCATTACCTTTTTATTTAAATGATGTGCCAACGATCAAGTACACAGCATCTAACTCTTGCTCTGTACGACCGTATGCCAACATGACTGGCCCAATTGGAGAGTCTACCCCAAAGAAAACCGATGCAGCATTATACAGTGGCGCTTCATTGAGCTTCAGATCGTTATCCGACCAAACACCACCGTGTTCAAGCGACGCGCCTAAGTAAACAGGCGCTTCAAACAACCCGAAATCATTGTCCATCCATCGATATCGGTACACTAAGCTCGTAAAAAATAGGTTTTGTCCGATCAAGCTATTTCTAGGAATACCCGATAAATTCAGGAAGCCGCCGATCTCTCTCGGATCGAGTGGAATCGCCGAGTTTTTGCTTTCAACAACGCTGTATTCCGCTTGCCCGACTAAAGTATGACGCTGAAGACTTACCGCGCCTTTAAATCGAGCAGCGATTTCATATACGGTGTCTTCTACGCTGTCATTTGTATTAATTTGGCTAAACCCTTCAGGACTCTTGTCATGAGAAACCAAGTAGTCTAAGTCCAGCAATATTCCTCGAGTGGGAAAAGCAAAATCATCCAGTGTATCTAAGCGGTAGTTGGCGAAAACACCTAAACGCTCATAATCAATATCCCCTGCAGAAGCGAACGTCGATAATTCAATTGTTCCTGTCGAATAACGCCCACCCACTCGAAACTCTTGCCACAATGTTGGCTGCCCCCCCGCGGATAACTCGCCCATAAATTCGGTATACGAGACAGGGAAAAAGTCATAGACCGAACCGAGATCTGGATTTTCAAAATCATTCAGTGGGATATTGCGATTTTCAGAGCGATAACTGAGCTTACCGGAGACAAACAGCTCCTGGCTAGAAAGTACTGGGGAATACAGTTCCGTCTCGATAAGCTTATCGGTGCCCATATCAATGTTAAATGCCAACTCGGCACCATGAGAGTTTAAGTCTGTGAAGTTTGCCGACATTCCAATGCCGTATTGACTGTCAGTCTTGAAATCATCTTCAAGGAAAAAACGAAAGTTAAGGTAGTTGGGTCCCCAAGATTTTTCATTGACATCAAATACCAGCAAGTTTACCCCGTTAATCTCTTCAAAGTGATACGTGATCAATTCGAAACGATCCAACGCATACAGACTGTCCACAGCCTCTTCAATTTCAGCCGTCTCGATAGGGCGCCCTGTTTCTAATTCCAAACGATTGGTCAACAACACATCACTATAATGGGTGTTATTTACGATAACGATTTGATCAACGATACGTTCATCGCCATACACCAGATCTCGGCGTATATCTTGTTTCTGATCGATATACTTTTGGTATTCCGCGCTGGAAAGGCTTAACGCACTCAATTTTGATTTTTGCTTCTTCGTGATTTGGTAACCAGCTTGAAATGCGCTTGGCATCTTATCAAACTCAACCGTCTCCATTTGGCCAACATCTGGACGAAGGTAAACATCATCATCGTTAAGCGTTGCGGCTTGATCTTGAGTACTGCGGCGTACTAAATAGTTGGATAGCTGATCAGCAACCGCAAACAGGCCAGTAAAATCTTCTTTGGTGTTGTAATCAGTACTGATATCGACTGCAATCACAATATCAGCCCCCATCGAACGTGCAACGTCGACGGGCATGTTATTGACAACACCACCATCGACCAACATATGGCCATTGAGTTCATAAGGAGGGAGAGCACCTGGCACCGACATACTTGCCATCATGGCATCAACTAAATAACCATCAGCCAGAACCACCTCTTCTAGTTCCAAGATGTCTGTCGCCACGGAACGATATGGAATAACGAGATCATCGAAAGAGTCAAAACGACCAAGGTTACCCGTGGTCTCTCGCAAAATACGCAACATATTTTGCCCTTGTACCACCCCAGTTGGTGCTCTAATCTCACCAAATCGCACACCTAAATCGGTGTTAATTTGGTATCGGTCTTCATACTCTTTATCACGAACACGGCGTTGGCTACGGTCTACGCGGTCTCGGTAACCACTATTCCAGTCAACACTATAAATAAAGCTTTCAATTTCATCGGCACTCATGCCAGAGGCATACAGACCCCCGACATACGCCCCCATGCTCGTGCCTGTAATGATATCGACAGGAATGTGCATATCTTCAAGTGCTTTGAGTACACCGATATGGGCGGCACCTTTTGCTCCACCACCAGCAAGCACCACCGCAACCTTCGGACGAGCGGCATCTTCTTCGAGAGGTTGAGCAAAAGAAGGGGCTGCAATCAAGAAGCAGACCCAAAACGCAAAACGATGCGCCAATGAATTTGAGGGCAGCTTTTTGAACATTCACATCTTCCTTTACTGAGTATTAATCACCTTACTTTTACTAAGATTTGAACAGCGAAACAAGTCATAGATGGTGTTTTTGATGGTCTTACCAATCAAATAAACTATTCAACCAATTCGACTTTTTCTCACATTGCTGTTTTATCTGCCCCGTTTTATCCCACACTGGCAATTTATGTTGACTACGACAATTCATCTCTAGCGCACCATTAGGTGTTGGCTTAAAGCCCAATGTGGTCACCTCTTTTGGCCACGGCAACTCCAACCTTTCAGGGATACGTTGTGTTAAGTATTCCGCATAAACACGAAGCGCACCGCTTGAACCGGTAAGTTTGGTGGACTTGTTATCATCGCGGCCAAGCCAAATCGTGGTGACTTCACGACCATCTACCCCAACAAACCAACTATCACGGCTATCATTACTGGTGCCTGTTTTTCCCGCCAATGCCGCCCATGAAAACTGACTTTGTAGGAAACGGCCAGTACCTTGCGTAACACCTTGCTTCATCGCATAAGTTGTCAACCATGCGGCTTGCTCATCCACCGCTGGCGCAGAACGAGGCAACGATTGATACAACACATTGCCGTTCATATCGATCACTGAACGTAGTGCGCTCAACTTCGCGCGTTTACCTGAATTCGTCACTGTCTGGTACATCTGTGCGACCTGTAAAGGCGTTAACGAAAATGAACCTAAAAACATCGATGGCACTGGGCGGATCTCATCTTTGTTAACACCCAAACGTTCTAAAGTTGCTGACACTTCTGGAATACCAAGTTGCATACCAAGGCGTACCGTTGGAACGTTGAGAGACTTAGCAAGAGCCATATACAGCGGCACATCACCACGGAACTTACGATCAAAATTACGTGGCGACCATACTGACCCTTTACTGCCTTTCAGGCTGAGCGGTGTGTCATGTAATGTGGTTGCCAAGTTGTATTTCTCTGGTTGTTCCAATGCTGTTAAATAAATAGCTGGTTTCACTAGCGAACCTATCGGGCGGCTCGCATTCAACGCGCGGTTAAAACCTTCATAACCGACTCGCTTCCCCCCCACCATGGCACGAATTTCGCCACTGTGACGATCCACCGCCACCGCTGCCGCTTCTAACTCTTTACCTGCGCGCTTTTCAAGTTCAGGAATTTTCTTGGCGATCGCTTTTTCCATCTTACTTTGCGAGACTGGATCAAGTGATGTAAACAAACGCAAGCCCGTCTCAGCCTTAAATTGATCGCCAACTTTCTCTTTCAGTTCGATATTCAGCTGTTGGAAATACGCAGGTTGGCGACTCGCAATACGCGGCTTGCTTTGTGTATCGAGCGGACGATTTACCGCTTGCTCGTATTGCTCTGAGGTCAGCATGTTTTGCTGCATAAGCAGGCGCAATACCAAATCACGGCGTTCTTTCGTGCGCTCTGGGTATCGAATCGGGTTGTAATAAGATGGCCCTTTCACCATTCCGACTAGCATCGCTAACTGATCAATACGCAACTCTTGGATCGGTTGACCAAAATAGTAGCGTGAAGCCAAGCCAAAGCCATGGATCGCATCACCACCGCTTTGCCCCAAATACACCTCGTTGAGGTACGCTTCAAGAATACGGTCCTTGCTGTAGCGGTAATCCAGAATCAGCGCAATGTACGCTTCACGCACCTTACGCCATAAGGTTTTATCACGAGTTAAAAATAAGTTTTTTGCCAACTGTTGAGTCAGTGTACTGCCACCTTGTACCGTGCGTCCTGCTTTGATGTTGGCGACCAAAGCGCGACCGATCGCAAGTGGAGATACTCCATCGTGTTGGTAGAAGTCACGGTCTTCAGTTGCAAGAAGTGCATCAACAAGAATCTCAGGGAATTGATCACGACGTAAGAACAAACGCTGTTCATTTTGATCTTTTTCCAACATACCCAGCATCTTAGGTTCAATGCGTAGATAACCTAGCTCCCCTTTTGATTCCAACGATTGAATACGCTGTAAACCACTGCTAGAAAAATGCAACATGACATGGCGATCTGGCTCAGGACCATCGGCAAACTCGAATGGGCGACGGATTAATTCAATACGCGTCGATGAAGATGAATACTCCCCCGGATAGCGAGGCTGGCTCACTTTACGGTAATTCAACACATCCAGTTCGTTACGCATCTCTTGAATGGTCAGATTATCGCCCGGACTTAAATTAAGAATGCGAGCATAGACCACCGTAGGCAACTCAAATAACTGACCATCAAAGCGATCTTTCACCACGCTATCTAAATAAATGCCAACAAACACCAATACCGCAGCTAATGCGATCCCCGCTTTCCAACAAAATGACCATAACATCTTCAGCCAAGAGCGTTTATTACGATTTGGCTTTTTCGATGGTGCACGACGAGTACGCTTAGCAGTGCCTTTGCTTGATGCGTGACTTCTCGTCGCGGTGGTTTTCTTCGCTGGCGCCTTTTTTTCGTGCGGCTTTTTTGTATCAGTCATTATTTAATTGTCTTTTTGTTTTCGTTGTCGCTACATGGGTGGCAGGGTCATCTGGCCATACGTGTTTGGGGTAACGCCCTTTCATCTCTTTTTGTACTTCTTTATAACTTCCCGCCCAAAATGCGGCTAAGTCTTTCGTCACCTGAAGTGGACGCTGCGCTGGAGAAAGCAATTCAAGCACCAATCGCTTGCGCCCCAATGCCACGGTCGGTGAAGCGCTTTCGCCAAACACCTCTTGCATGCGCACCGACAATACGGGCTCACTGCCAAATTGGTAACGAATGCGCTTTTTTGAGCCAGTTGGTAAACGGTAATCTTGTGGTAACCATTCATCGATGTTTTGATTCAAAGGCCAACCGAGTCGCGCATTCAGCGCTTCACTCAAGTTCACTTTCTCAAGATCTTTCACCGATGATACCGCACCCATATAAGGCTCTAGCCATTCCTCTAAGCTCTCCAGTAGACTTGTCTCATCAAAACTCGGCCAAGCCTGCTCAGGTAACCACTCCACTGCACAGCGAATACGCTCTAATAAATTATCGGCGGCCGATGTCCAGTTTAAACTCTGTAAGCCGTGACGACGGACATAAGTGAGTAAAGCTTGTGTCATTTTTTCTTTACCCGGGCTTGGCAACGTTTCGCGCTTAATGACCAACTGCCCGAGCTTGAGCTGTTGCTCCGCAATCAATCGCCCTTTATCGTTATCCCAATCAACCATTTCGGTTGAAGAAAAAAGCGTAGCGAAAGCGTCTTGTAAGGTATTGATATCTAGCTCGCAAGCCAAGTGAATTTGGCTCGAATTAGAGTGAGAGCGCATCAAATCTATCGCGACTAAGTACTCGCAGCCACCCAACATTTCTTCTGGTCGACACTCCGCACCATGTCCGTTAGCTAAAGTAAAACGACCGTACTGGTTGGCTCTTTGTTGCGCGATACGATCAGGAAATGCCAAACTCAACACTAAAGGTAATAACGCTTCATCTATCGCAGACAAATTGAATGTAGAACCCAGTTTATGAGCAAGGGTTTGCGCTCGCTTTAGCATCATCGACTTTTTCGGGTGGATACCACTCACCCAGCGATGCAAACTATGAGCAATATTCGCCACATTGCGCTCTGGCTCTTCAATAAGGGCGACCGCTGCCAGCGCGGTATTTAGCATCTTTTCACTATGATGTTGCGCTTGTATGAGCATAGCCGCAGAGCGAGGCTCAACGCCCAACTCATGAGCGATTTTACCATCCGGCGATAATTGCCCTGACTCCGTTAGCAATCGCAAAGAAGCTAACAATTGCTTAGACTGTGCAAGAGAGGCTGCTGATGGGATATTCAACCATTTGAGTGCGGAGATATCGCCGGCCCCCCAAAACGCTAATTCCATCACCAAACTAGCGAGATCGGTGTGGAGAATTTCTGGCTGTGGTACTTGGGGTTGCTGCTTAAACTGGGCCTCAGAATAAAGTCGAACACAGATACCCTCTTCAACACGTCCTGCGCGACCTGCACGCTGTATCGCCGATGACTGTGCAATTCGAACTTGCTCAAGGCGGGTTAATCCATTTTTCAAGTCAAAGCGCGCGACGCGTTCTAGTCCTGAATCCACCACCAGGCGAATACCTTCAATGGTCAACGACGTTTCGGCAATGTTCGTCGCTAGCACAACTTTACGCTTGCCTGAAATCGTTGGAGAGATGGCCTTTTGCTGCTCAGCGAAACTGAGTTGCCCATAAAGCGGGCACACTTCTATGTTATCAGGTAGGTGTGATAAACGTTCTTCCACCTGTTTAATCGCCGCGGCACCAGGAAGGAAAGCAAGCAGAGAGCCAGGCTCTTTGTGCATCAAACTCTCGATCGTTTTTGCCATTGAGGTTGGCAAGTGATCGTTTGTCCCTAAAGGAAAATAGCGCGTTTCCACCTCAAAGCTACGGCCTTGGGATTCGATATAAGCCGCATCGGGTAACAAGGTTTGCAATGCGTCTTGATCGAGCGTTGCCGACATCACCAACAGCTTAAGATCATCACGTAGTGCTTCTTGCACTTCAAGGCTGAACGCTAAAGCGGTATCTGCATGAATACTGCGCTCATGAAATTCATCAAAGATCAGTAGATCGATGCCATCTAACTCAGGGTCATTTTGGATCATTCGTGTCATGATCCCTTCCGTGACAATTTCGAGCTGAGTATGCTGGCTTACCTTTGTCTCACCGCGAACTCGATAGCCCACTCGCTCCCCAACTTGCTCACCCAGTTGCTGCGCTAGGTAACGAGCAATATTGCGCGCCGCCAAACGTCGAGGTTCGAGCATCACGATCTTGCCTGACACAATTTGATTTTTCACAAGTTGCAATGGGAAATAGGTTGACTTACCAGCCCCTGGAGCGGCTTTGAGGATCACTTGATGTTGATTTTTGACCGCCGTAAGTAATTGCGGCATCACGGCTTCAATCGGCAATTGTGACAAAGGAAATACCCTGTGTTGTAATGGTGGCAACATTGTACATAAAACTTTCCCGTCTAAATAAGCAAAATGCATTTCGAACCTACTCTAGAGTCAGCAACTCTGCTCAAACGCTACAAACGCTTTCTTGCCGATATCGAATTAGATAACGGTGAAGTTCGTACCATCCATTGTGCTAACACTGGTGCAATGACAGGTTGTGCAACACCTGGCAACAAAGTTTGGTACTCCACCTCGGATAACCCTAAGCGAAAATACCCAAACAGTTGGGAGCTTAGTGAGACCGCACAAGGGCACAGAATCTGTGTCAATACCGCTCGCGCTAACCAATTAGCCGTCGAAGCCATTGAAAATGATGTTATTTCAGAACTCATTGGATATGACCAACTTCAAACTGAGGTGAAATACGGCAATGAAAATAGCCGAATTGATATCTTGCTCAGCGCAAGCGACAAACCAAAGTGCTATATAGAGGTGAAAAGCGTCACTCTGCTTGATGAAGAAACCCCATCAGGACAAGGCTATTTCCCAGATGCCGTCACCACACGAGGTCAAAAGCACCTGAGAGAACTCACAGATATGGCACAAAATGGAAGTAGAGCCATACTTTTATTCACTGTTTTACATTCAGGCATTGAAAAAGTATCCGCGGCACACCATATAGACGCGAAATATTCAATGTTACTAAAACAAGCACAAAACGCTGGAGTAGAAGTGCTCTGCTATAAAGCAGAACTAAGCGATACTGAAATCAAACTAATTTCTGCTGTTGATTTTATCAATTAATTGAAAAAAATGATGTTATCTTCACAATGACGATAAGTTTATAATTCAGTGATTGCCTGCTTCGTCTCTTTTTGCTATAGATACCCGCCTTAAATTGACTGCATAGCAGTTGACTAGGTGTAAGTAGGAGATGCTGTATGCCAGAATCAAAGAAAAAAACGATAGGCATCCTAGCCATTGCTGGTGTGGAGCCATATCAGGAAAAGCCTGGTGAAGAGTATATGTCACCAGAGCAAGTGGAACACTTTACTAAAATCTTAACAGCTTGGCGTAATCAGCTCAGGGAAGAAGTCGGTCGCACTGTACACCATATGCAGGACGAAGCCGCAAACTTCCCAGATCCAGTTGACCGTGCCTCTCAAGAGGAAGAGTTCAGCTTAGAACTGCGTAACCGTGACCGTGAACGTCGCTTGATCAAGAAGATCGAGAAAACGCTAGACAAAATTAACGAAGACGATTTCGGCTTCTGTGAGTCTTGTGGCGTTGAGATTGGCGTCCGTCGTCTTGAAGCGCGCCCAACAGCAGATCTTTGTATTGACTGTAAAACACTTGCAGAAATCAAAGAGAAGCAAATGCAAGGTTAATCGACCAAGCATTATGATTACTAAAAGGGAGCTCAGGCTCCCTTTTTGTTTTGGTTTAATTTATATACCCAAATAATACCAACCACAGTAAGCAAGTGCTCAACAATAGCGTAGAGGAAATGTTTGAGAACAAAGCGAAAATTTTCGATAACGAGTTATTCTAATATCGAAATTTTTAACGCCATTATCGAGCATTTTCATCAGCTAGAATAAACCACTACATACTACGCTTGGTATAACCTTGAGATACACACGCATGACACGCTACGTAGGTCGATTCGCCCCATCCCCTTCAGGCCCATTACATTTTGGTTCACTGGTTGCTGCTCTGGGTAGTTACTTCCAAGCGAAAGCAAACCATGGTGATTGGTTAGTCCGAATTGAAGATCTCGACCCGCCTAGAGAAATGCCCGGTGCTTCTGAAGCCATCTTACAAGCACTACGAGCTTACCACTTGCTTTGGGATGGGGACGTCGTGTATCAAAGTGAACGACACGACCTTTATCAAGCACAAATTGACGCTTGGCTAGCCAACGGCGATGCCTATTACTGCCAGTGCACGCGTAAGCAAATTAAAGAACATGGTGGCTATTATCCAGGCACTTGCCGCGACAAAGGCTTGCAAGAAGGCGCAATCCGCCTAAAAATGACCCAGCCCATCGCTAGTTTCTTAGATCAGAAACACGGTAGAATAGCGATTCCTGCAGCCTTAGTGAATGAAGATTTCATTATTAAACGTCGCGATGGGTTATTTGCTTATAATCTTGCGGTAGTATTAGACGACATTGATCAAGGCGTCACCGAGGTCGTTCGCGGCGCTGACTTAATTGAGCCCACCGGCCGCCAAATCAGTTTGTACCGAATTCTGGAACAACCTGAGGTACGTTACTTACATTTGCCGTTGGCGATGGACACTAACGGTAATAAGCTGTCAAAGCAGAATCATGCGACAGCCATTGATATCAATGACCCAAAACCAACTTTGCTGCATGCCATGAGGTTTTTAGGTTTTAATCTACCAGGCCATATTAAGTCCGCGAATCTCAACGACATTCTACGTTGGGGATGCGAAAATTGGCGCTTAGAACAGCTTCCATTAGAGATAGAAATCACGCCGTGATTCTCAAATGGCACCGTGTAGGCTATTATTAGCCGCAAAATCAGCCCTTGAGGCTTAGATAACTAACCAAAGCAAAATTGGATTAAACCCAGTAATTGCCAGATGCACATGAATACAAACGACTGTACAACAAGCGAACCTGCCACTATCCCAGAGCTCGCTCTCAATGTAATAACTCGTGAAGAGCACAACATTTCGCGTAAGCACATCAGTGATAATGCACTGAAGGTACTATATCGCCTAAATGGTGCTGGTTTCGATGCTTTTCTTGTGGGTGGCGGGGTTCGAGACTTACTGCTAGGACAAAAGCCCAAAGACTTTGATATTGCGACTAACGCAACACCTGAGCAAATCAAGCAATTGTTTAGAAACTGCCGCTTGATTGGCCGACGTTTTCGTCTTGCCCACATTATGTTTGGCCGAGACATCATCGAAGTCGCCACCTTCCGTGGTCACCACCAAGAGCAAAAAAATAAAAACATCTCTCAGCAATCAAAAGAAGGGATGTTGTTAAGAGATAACGTCTACGGCACCGTTGATGAAGATGCCGAACGTCGCGACTTCACGATAAACTCGATGTACTACAACATCGCAGATTACTCAATTCACGATTACGCTCGTGGGATTGAAGATTTAGAAGATCGTCTTATTCGCCTGATCGGTGATCCTGAAACTCGTTACCGCGAAGATCCAGTGCGCATGTTGCGTGCGGTCCGCTTTGCCGTAAAACTCGACTTCGACATCGAAGAAGACACGGCAGCACCAATCGAAGAGATGGCGCCACTACTGCGTGACATCCCGTCAGCACGTCTATTCGAAGAGTCACTAAAGCTGCTTCAAGCAGGTCACGGCCTAGAGACTTACCACCTGCTACGTGAATACAACTTATTCCAACAGCTGTTCCCTGCGATTTCTGAACACTTCACTGAAGATTACGAATCTCATACAGAGCAAATGCTGGATTTGGTATTGGACTCAACAGACATTCGTATCGAAGAAGGTAAACGCATCAATCCAGCATTTATGTTTGCTGCGATGCTGTGGTACCCGCTATGTGCCCTCGCTGACAAGCTAATGGAGCAACATAACCTATGCCACTACGATGCGATAATGGAAGCAAGTAACATCATCCTTGATGATCAAGTTCGCACGATTGCCATTCCACGTCGTCATACCGCCACCATTCGAGAAATTTGGCAGCTACAATTACGTCTTCCACGACGCAATGGTAAGCGCGCATCTCGTCTGATGGAGCTCAATAAATTTAGAGCTGGCTTTGATTTCCTTGAAATGCGCGGTGAAATTGAAGGTGGAGACACTCAGAAGCTTGCCAAATGGTGGGAAACTTTCCAAAATGCTGGGCGTGAAATGCGTCAAGCGATGGCAGCAGACCTTGATGGCCAATCACCAAAGTCTGGCCCTCGTCGCCGTAAAACCTATCGCAAGAAAAAAAGTAAGCCTAAATCATGATCACAGCATACATTGCGGTAGGCAGTAACTTGGCTGATCCCGTCAGCCAAGCAAACGTCGCGATCGAGGCACTCAAAACTCTACCCAATTCAGAGTTTATTCAGGCTTCTTCGCTATACAGCAGCACACCGATGGGTCCGCAAAATCAGCCGGATTACATCAATGCCGTAGTAGCAATCAATACCAATTTGATGCCCCTTGAGTTACTTAATTGCACCCAAGCAATTGAGCAAGAGCAAGGGCGTGTCCGTAAAGACGAACGTTGGGGGCCAAGAACGTTAGACCTCGACATTATTCTATACGGCAATGAGGTGATTAATTCCGAGAGACTGACAGTTCCACACTATGGAATGAGAGAGCGCGAGTTCGTACTCTACCCTCTTGCGGAAATTGCACCAAGTTTACAACTCCCTGATGGGACCGAGGTCTCGTCGCTACTTGAACGAGTAGACCGAAATGGCCTCCGTATTTGGCAGTCATAGCCAACTCCTAGTAAGGATAAAACAATGAAAAAAATAACCATTAACGATCTGATTAAATGCAAACAAGAAGGTCGTAAGTTCGCTAGCTCAACCGCATACGATGCCAGCTTTGCCCAGCTATTTGAAAGCCAAGAAATGCCAGTCCTATTAGTCGGAGACTCTCTAGGTATGGTTCTGCAAGGTAAAAATGACACATTACCAGTAACGGTTGAAGACATCGCTTACCATACGCGCTGTGTACGCGCAGGCAGCCCAAACTGTCTATTGATGGCAGATATGCCATTCATGAGCTACGCAACACCAGAGCAAGCGTGTGAAAACGCGGCAACGTTAATGCGTGCTGGTGCTAATATGGTAAAAGTCGAAGGCGGCGATTGGTTAGTCGATACAGTAAAAATGCTGACTGAACGCGCCGTACCAGTGTGCGCGCACCTTGGACTGACCCCTCAATCTGTTAATATTTTTGGTGGTTATAAAATCCAAGGCCGTGATCAAGAAAAAGC
This sequence comes from Vibrio sp. PNB23_22_6, assembly GCF_052877535.1. Classification (NCBI taxonomy): domain Bacteria; kingdom Pseudomonadati; phylum Pseudomonadota; class Gammaproteobacteria; order Vibrionales; family Vibrionaceae; genus Vibrio; species Vibrio sp. PNB23_22_6. The sequence goes on from NZ_JBNFXP010000011.1 coordinate 79,475, forward strand.
CGATCGCATGGTTAAAGATGCACTTGCACTACAAGAAGCCGGCGCTCAAATCGTTTTACTCGAGTGTGTACCTGCCGAACTGGCAGCTCGCATTACACAAGTACTTGATGTACCAGTGATCGGTATCGGTGCAGGCAACGTGACTGACGGTCAAATTTTGGTGATGCATGATATGTTCGGTATTTCAGCGAACTACATGCCTAAGTTCTCGAAAAACTTCCTTGCTGAAGCCGGAGATATGCGCACTGCTGTGGCAAAATACATTGCTGACGTCGAAAGCGGTGAATTCCCTGACGACGCTCATACTATTGCCTAGAGGATAAATGCATGCAAACTTTTGCGGAAATTTCAGCCGTTCGTGAACAAATTAAAACCTTTAAACGTGAAGGTCGTAAAGTGGCATTTGTCCCAACCATGGGTAACCTTCATGAAGGCCACTTAACACTGGTTCGTAAAGCGCGCGAATACGCTGATGTCGTTGTCGTAAGCATCTTTGTTAACCCGATGCAGTTTGAACGTGCAGACGATTTAAATAACTACCCTCGTACGCTTGAAGAAGACCTCAACAAGCTGAGCGGCGAAGGGGTAGAGGTGGTATTCACTCCAACACCAGAAATTATCTACCCTGAAGGGCTTGATAAACAAACTTTTGTCGATGTCCCTGGGCTGTCTACCATTCTTGAAGGCGCGTCTCGTCCAGGCCACTTCCGCGGCGTAACGACCATTGTCAACAAGCTATTCAATATCGTTCAACCAGACGTTGCATGTTTTGGTGAGAAAGACTTCCAACAACTTGCTGTGATTCGCAAAATGGTCGAAGATCTGGCGATGGATATCAACATCATTGGCGTACCAACTGTACGTGAAATGGACGGTCTTGCGATGAGCTCGCGTAATGGTCTGCTAACGATCGATGAGCGACAACGCGCACCGGTATTGGCTCGCACCATGCGTTGGATCAGCAGTGCAATGCGTGGCGGTCGTGATGACTATGCATCGATTGTTGAAGATGCAAATGACCAACTACGTGCAGCCGGCCTGCTGCCAGATGAAATCTTCATTCGCGACGCTCGTACACTGCGATCGATCACTGCAGAAACGACTCAAGCCGTCATTTTAATGTCGGCCTTCCTAGGAAAAGCACGCCTAATTGACAACCAAACCGTTGATATAGCAGTTGAAAGCAAAGAAGAAGCAGAGTCAAACGAAACGAATTCAACAAACGCTGAGTAAACAGAACGCTCAAATGAAAAAAGGTCGACGCTAGGTCGACCTTTTTTTATCAATTTGAAGCGCCCAGCCTATGAACGCAAACCAATGCCCTTAGTGATCAAATAGTGTGCGACGGCATACAACGCGACGATGAACACAGTCAGTACGCTGAACGAGGTCACAATGCCCACATCAGAAACACCAAGGAAACCGTAACGGAAGGCATTCACCATATAGACGATGGGGTTTAGCTTCGATACCCCTTGCCAAAAATCAGGCAGCAAACTAATCGAGTAGAATACCCCGCCAAGGTAAGTCAGTGGCGTTAATACAAACGTAGGAATAATCGAAATATCATCAAACGATTTTGCGTATACGGCATTAATCAGTCCACCCAGCGAAAATACCACAGAGGTCATAAAGACAGTCGCAATAATAATGCCCCAGTGATCCACTTGCAGATCAACAAAAAACAGCGATACGAAGGTAACAATGGTGCCCACTAACAAACCACGGACCACCCCCCCCATCACAAAGCCTAGGATGATAATGTAGTTTGGCACTGGCGCCACTAGCAGCTCTTCAATGTTGCGCTGAAATTTAGAACTGAAGAACGACGATGCGACATTCGAATAAGAGTTGGTAATAACTGACATCATGATCAAACCCGGCACGATGTATTCCATGTAACTGAAGCCATTCATTTCACCAATACGAGAGCCAATTAGGCTACCGAAGATAATGAAGTACAACGTCATGGTAATCGCCGGTGGCACTAAGGTTTGCACCCAAATACGTGTGAAACGATTGATTTCTTTGGTTAGCAGACTACTAAAAGCGGTCCAATATAACAGGTACATTATTGGTTACCTCCACGCACGATGCTAACAAACAGTTCTTCCAGACGGTTCGCTTTGTTACGCATAGAAAGCACTTTGACACCATGTTCAGATAACTGACTGAACACTGAGTTCAGCCCTTGGCTCTTATCTAACTCAATTTCCAATGAGCCATTAAGCATCGTTTGGCTATTCACACCTTGCAGAGTAGGCATGACACCATCGAACTCCACATCTAAGATAAAGGTTTCTACTCGTAGTTTGCCTAAGAGCGCCTTCATGGTTGTGTTCTCGATCAGCTCACCTTTGTTGATGATGCCTATGTTACGGCACAGCATTTCCGCCTCTTCGAGATAGTGCGTGGTCAAAATGATCGTAATGCCCTGTTCTTGGTTGATCTCTTTTAAGAAATCCCACATTGAACGACGCAGTTCGATATCCACACCCGCTGTGGGCTCATCAAGAATCAACAATTGTGGTTCATGCATCAACGCTCGTGCAATCATTAAACGGCGCTTCATACCACCAGATAAGTTACGAGCACGCTCTTTGCGTTTTTCCCACAAATCCAGCTTAGTTAAGTATTTTTCAGCCCGCTCTTTCGCCAGCACTTTCGATACGCCATAGTAGCCTGCCTGCTGTATTACAATCTGCTCAACCGTCTCAAACTGATTGAAGTTGAATTCTTGTGGCACTAACCCAAGATTCTGTTTAGCAAGCTCAAGGTGCGTATCCATGTCGTATCCGAACACTTTTGTGGTGCCAGAGGTTTTATTGACTAAAGAAGCGATAATACCGATCGTGGTCGACTTACCGGCCCCATTCGGCCCTAAAAGCGCGTAAAAGTCGCCTTTCTCTACTTTAAGGCTAATTCCCTTCAACGCCTCAAAGCCACCCGCATACGTTTTGCGAAGCTGTTCTATTTCTAATGCGTACATAGCGTATTCATTGCCATCTGTTCATGAATTGTGATTGCCAACGCCGATTGGAATAACGCATGCTGACGCAATCGTCGACCAACGGTATTGCACTTAAGTTGAATTAGTCTATCGTCGAATGACGATGATTACAATTAAACCTTTCCGCAATATTGGAAATAATGAGTGCTCTAACAAAAAAGCGCCGCGAGATTGCTCTGACAACGCTTTAAAGATAAATGACTTCAGTTACATGGTTGGCATCCGGTGTTCGTCGGGTTCCACATGCTTCACTGCCGCATTTAGCGCCTCATAGCGGAACTTGTAGGTATTCGCATCAGGCACTAAGTCAATCACGTGGAACTTCTCTAACTGCTCACGCGTGCGCAGGTTGGGACACAACAAATACACTTCACAGTTTGCATCTAGGGCGTCCTTAATCGCATTCTCCAGTGCGAGTCCCACGGTCACATCAATCATAGGCACATCGGTCAAATCGAGGATCATCACTTCATAATCGGCAATGCTGGTATGCTGACGAGAAATAGCTTTAGAGACACTGAATATCATCGGGCCTGACAGATAAAAGAACAGGACTTTGCCATTAGCACTATCTAGTAGTCCACGTTCACTGTCCGTTAGTGGCACATCGTCTTCATCTGCATCACTGATCGCTTTTACTTGGCGGGCTTGCTCACGGCTCAGTCGCTCAATAATGATAATATTGGAAATAAATACGCCAAGGCCTACCGCAACAATTAAATCCACAAATACGGTCAATAGCATGACGCCATACATGATCACCATACCCGGAAAACTGACTTTATGCGCTCGTTGTATAAAACTCCAGTCGAGAATGTTGAAACCTACATATACCGCAATACCTGCAAGCACCGCCATTGGGATCGGCTCAGTTAAGCCACTTGCCACCAAGACCACCAATGCCAGAATCAACGCACGAATCACACCGGACAGTGGCGAGCACGCTCCCACCTGAATGTTGGTTACCGTGCCCATGGTTGCCCCCGCACCGGGCAGCGCACCAAACAAGCCAGAGATCATGTTCGCCAAGCCTTGACCACGCAACTCTTTATCTGAGTCATGCTCTTTACGCGTCAGGGAATCACCAATCACCGCCGTTAGCAAGGTATCAATACAGCCCAATGTTCCAAGTACCAATGCATCGATGACCATTTCGGTGAACATCGCAGGGTCAATATGCGGAACAACCAGTGATGGCAATCCCCCTGGAATTTCACCAATGCGGCGAATATCTTCAGCATCAAACAACATCACCGACAGCAACGTCACCGCAACAAGCGCCACTAACTGAGCTGGCACATATTTACGATACTGCGTCGGGAAGAAGAACAAAATACCTAAAGTCAGGAGACCTAAAAATAACTCACTGAACTTAAGGTTAGAGATGGTATCTGGCAGTGCCGATAATGTGCCAATAACGCCACCAGTAGGGGCGGCATGTCCAAGCAGAGGAGATAATTGCAAGATGATAAGAATGACACCGATGCCAGACATAAAACCGGATATCACGCTGTACGGCATTAATGTGATGTATTTACCAAGCTTCAGCGTACCGAGCACGACCTGGAATGCCCCTGCCATCATGACCACAGTAAACGTCATTGCCAAGCCAGTTTCTGGATATTTGGCCATCATGCTGGTTAATACCGCCGTCATGATCACCGTCATCGGGCCGGTTGGCTCTGAAATAAGCGTGTTAGAACCACCAAATAGTGAAGCAAACAGCCCCACCATAATTGCGCCCCACAAGCCCGCTTCTGCACCTGCTCCAGAAGCCACACCAAAGGCGAGGGCGAGAGGAAGTGAAATAATGGCGGTTGTCACACCACCAAACAGATCCCCTTTCAGGTTGATATCCTTAAAGCGACGACCGAACATCGAATTTGCTCCCAGCATTAAAAATACAAAATGATATCAATCTACCAAATATTTTGATAAAGAAAAAAAGCAAAAAAAACCTCTAAGTACATAGGCTTATTCGCTTAATGAATGATGGCTGCATATTTTATGATTTTAACGACGAGAACTAGTCAGATGAGTCATCTTTGATGAATATTTATCGGGATCGTAATTGTAACATTGTGTATAGTTACAGCGCTGATCGCTTTATTAGCACTGGAGAGTGGTTGGTCTTTTTGATTTTTAGGGAAGTAGATTGTCAGATGCCGGAAATTAAACAATTATTCGAAAATAATTCAAAGTGGTCAGAAGAAATCAAATCGGATCGTCCTGAATATTTTGCAAAACTCGCACAGGGCCAGAAACCAGATTTCCTTTGGATTGGCTGTTCAGACAGCCGCGTACCAGCAGAACGATTAACTGGACTTTACTCTGGCGAGTTATTTGTTCACCGCAATGTGGCTAACCAGGTCATCCACACCGACCTGAACTGCCTATCTGTGGTGCAATACGCCGTCGATGTCCTTAAGGTAAAGCACATTATTGTTTGTGGACACTATGGTTGCGGAGGCGTTAATGCTGCTATCGACAACCCTCAACTTGGCCTCATTAATAACTGGCTGCTCCACATCCGAGATATCTACTTCAAACACCGTACCTACCTCGATCAAATGCCTCAGGAAGATCGCGCTGATAAACTTGGGGAGATCAACGTTGCTGAACAAGTCTATAACCTGGGCAACTCAACCATCATGCAAAATGCGTGGGAACGCGGTCAAGATGTCGAAATTCATGGCGTGGTTTATGGTATTGAAGATGGCCGATTAGAATACTTAGGCGTTCGTTCTCATTCGCAAGAAACCGTAGAAGCTTCCTATCAAAAAGCCCTTTCCGCTATTTTAAATGACGACAAAAAATTGCTTTGTCGATGAGTTTAAAAAAAGCGCCCTTTGAGATCAAAGGGCGCTTTTTTTTAATTTTCAAAGTTCCTACGCAATCATTACTCTTGCGGTACAACCTTACCAATGTATGGCAAATGGCGGTATTTTTGAGCGTAATCGATACCAACACCCACAACGAATTCGTCAGGAATCGCAAAGCCAAACCAATCCACTGGCACGTCAACTTCACGTCGTGATGGCTTGTCTAGCAATGTACAAATTGCGATAGATTTTGGCTCACGTAGCGACAGAATTTCGCGGATCTTATTTAGGGTATTACCCGTATCGATGATGTCTTCTACGATCAATACATCTTTGCCTTTAATATCATCGTCAAGATCTTTTAGGATACGAACATCACGCGAGCTTTCCATCGTATTACCGTAACTTGAAGCGGTCATGAAATCGACTTGGTGAGTCAGTTCGATAGCACGCGCCAAGTCGGCCATAAATACAAATGAACCACGTAGCAAGCCTACAAGCACCAGATCTTCACTGCTCTGGTAACGCTCTGTAATTTGTTTACCTAATTCACGAATTCGCTCCTGAACGTCTTGCTCAGAAATCATGACTTCTATTGTATGTTTCATACTGTGCTCAATTTGTTTGTGGGTTGAGGTAAGTCGTACGCAAACGATCACCCTGTCTTGCGGCTGTAGTGTATCACCACGATCAGTGGGTGAAAAGTCGCATACTTGATCCACGCTCCGTTTGGTGTACGCCTCAATTTTAAGACATTTCCAGCAGCATATCGCATCAATAATGACATTGCTGTCTATAAATTAACCATAAAATATTGACCTTGCACATATGCACCATTAGACTCATCAATGCTTAAAGTAATAATTAAAAAAAATCAATTAGGGGGATTACCCCCAATATTATCAACTCAATGGCAAGGAAAATGGATATGGACTCTATTGCAAAGAGGCCTCGTACTAGGCTTTCACCTATAAAACGTAAACAACAACTAATGGAAATCGCGTTAGAAGTGTTTGCTCGTCGTGGCATTGGCCGTGGTGGCCATGCTGATATTGCTGACATTGCTCAAGTTTCGGTTGCGACGGTTTTTAACTATTTCCCAACTCGTGAAGATTTGGTTGACGAAGTGTTGAATCATGTGGTACGTCAGTTTTCTAACTTCTTATCAGATAACATTGACTTAGATCTTCACGCTCGTGAAAACATCGCCAATATCACCAATGCAATGATTGAGCTTGTCAGCCAAGATTGCCACTGGCTAAAGGTATGGTTCGAATGGAGCGCATCAACGCGTGATGAGGTATGGCCATTATTTGTGACTACCAACCATACTAACCAACTGTTGGTGCAAAACATGTTCATCAAAGCCATTGAGCGTGGTGAAGTGTGCGATAAGCATGAACCGGGAGATTTGGCTAACCTATTCCACGGCATTTGTTACTCAATTTTTGTTCAAGCTAATCGTTCAAAAACCGAAGTAGGACTCACGAACCTAGTAAACTCATACCTAGATATGCTTTGTATCTACAACCGTGAGCACTAAGGTTTCGCTCCCCAACTTCCAAATAAGTGTGACAAGTCCACCTCGATTGGTGGGCTTTTTATACCTACTATTATTGACATGTCTGATATAAAAAAACCGCTGACGAATCAGCGGTTTTTATCATTTAATCTTCAAGAAAAATTATTTTTTCTTTTTCACTGCTTTTTTGTTTGGAAGATCAGTGATTGAACCTTCAAATACTTCAGCAGCCAGGCCCACAGACTCGTGTAGCGTTGGGTGAGCGTGGATGGTTAGAGCGATGTCTTCTGCATCACAACCCATTTCAATTGCAAGGCCGATTTCACCCAATAGTTCACCACCGTTAGTACCAACGATAGCACCACCAATTACGCGGTGAGTCTCTTTATCAAAGATAAGCTTAGTCATACCGTCTGCACAGTCAGATGCAATTGCACGACCTGATGCTGCCCATGGGAATGTCGCCACTTCGTAGTTGATGCCTTCCGCTTTCGCTTCTTTCTCAGTCTTACCAACCCATGCCACTTCTGGCTCAGTGTAAGCAATTGAAGGAATCACTTTAGGGTCGAAGTAGTGTTTCTTACCAGAGATAACTTCCGCCGCTACATGGCCTTCATGCACACCTTTGTGAGCAAGCATTGGTTGACCAACGATGTCACCGATAGCGAAGATGTGCGGTACGTTAGTGCGCATTTGCTTATCAACATTGATGAAGCCACGCTCATCAATTTCAAGACCTGCTTTTTCACCATCGAATAGCTTACCGTTTGGCACACGACCGATAGCAACAAGAACCGCATCGTAACGCTCAGCTTCAGCTGGCGCTTTTTTGCCTTCCATTGAAACGTAGATACCGTCTTCTTTCGCTTCAACTGCTGTTACTTTCGTCTCAAGCATTAGCTTGAACTTGTCTTTGATACGCTTAGTATAAACTTTAACGATGTCTTTATCCGCGGCAGGGATAACTTGGTCAAACATCTCTACTACGTCGACTTTAGAACCTAGAGAGTGGTAAACCGTACCCATTTCTAGACCGATGATACCACCGCCCATGATAAGCAGTTTTTCTGGTACTTCTTTCAGTTCTAGCGCATCCGTTGAATCCCAAATACGTGGGTCTTCATGCGGGATAAACGGAAGTTTGATTGGGCGAGAGCCCGCTGCAATGATAGCGTTATCGAAGTTAACTGTTGTTGACTCGCCTTCGCCTTCTACAAGGATAGCGTTAGGGCCTGTGAACTTACCGTAGCCGTTAACCACTGTCACGTTACGCATCTTAGCCATGCCGCTAAGGCCGCCAGTCAGTTGGTTTACAACTTTCTCTTTCCAGATACGGATCTTGTTGATGTCTGTTTGTGGTTCACCAAAAACGACACCGTGATCAGCCATCGCTTTCGCTTCTTCAATCACTTTTGAAACGTGAAGAAGCGCTTTTGATGGGATACAACCTACGTTAAGACATACACCACCTAGGGTGCTGTAACGCTCAATTAGTACGGTTTCAAGACCTAAATCCGCACAACGGAATGCCGCGGAGTAACCAGCAGGACCAGAACCAAGTACAACAACTTGGGCTTTAATTTCTTTGCTCATTTTGACCTCTTGTAGTCATTATCCCTAACAGGCTGAGTGAGTATTGATTCTTTATATTTAAAGTCAGTTCGTTATAAACCGTTATTTCAGACCGGCATCAGTTTACAGAGATGTTAATGGTGTGAAAAGTAAATCAATTTAGCCTGTGAGCTAGACAACAATTCGACAATGAAAAGCCTCTTTTCATTCTCCAATTGTTCGGTAATTCAATTAACAGAGGCGGCAATGTGCCGCCTCTCAATCATCTCATCTTAATTAAAGAACAAGACGACGGATGTCTGATAGGCACTCATTTAGGTAAGTAATGAAGCGCGCACCTTCAGCACCATCGATCACACGGTGGTCGTATGATAGAGATAGTGGAAGCTGTAGGCGTGGTTCAAATTCTTTACCGTTCCATACTGGCTTCATCTCAGACTTAGATACACCAAGGATACCCACTTCTGGTGCGTTTACGATTGGCGTAAATGCTGTACCACCGATGCCACCTAGGCTTGAGATAGTGAAACAGCCACCCTGCATGTCTGCCGCTGTTAGCTTACCAGCACGTGCTTTCTTAGAAACCACCATCAGCTCTTCAGATAGCTCGTAGATGCCTTTCTTGTTCACATCTTTAAACACAGGAACAACTAGACCGTTTGGCGTATCAACAGCAATACCTACGTTTACGTACTTCTTAAGAATGATGCTTTCGCCATCTTCAGATAGTGAAGAGTTAAACGCTGGGAACGCTTCTAGCGCTTTAGCGACTGCTTTCATGATGAACACAAGTGGCGTGATCTTCATGCCCGTGTCTTTCTTCGCTTCGATTGCATTCTGCTCTTTGCGGAATGCTTCTAGCTCAGTAATGTCTGCGTTATCCCACTGTGTAACGTGAGGGATCATCACCCAGTTACGGTGCAGGTTTGCACCAGAGATCTTCTTGATTTTAGAAAGCTTCTGAACTTCAGTTTCGCCAAACTTGCTGAAGTCAACTTTTGGCCAAGGTAGTAGACCAAGCGCTGAGCCGTCACCGCCTTTGCCAGATGCTGCTGCACCAGACTCAAGACGCTTAAGCGCATCTTTAACGTAGTTTTGAACGTCTTCTTTTAGGATACGGCTCTTACGACCAGAACCCTTAACCTTAGATAGGTTAACGCCAAACTCACGAGCTAGACGACGAACCACTGGAGATGCGTGTGCGTAGTCATTGTTCTCTTGGAAGTCGCCAGTTGCTGCTGCCGCTGAAGCTTCAGCTTTTGGACGGTCCGCCGATGCGGCCGGAGCTGCTGCCGCCGCTTGAGCTGGAGCCGCTGCAGGTTCAGATGCCGCTACAGGAGCTGCGCCTGCAACTTCGAATACCATAATCAGAGAGCCAGTTGTTACTTTATCGCCAGCGGCAATCTTGATTTCTTTAACAGTACCAGCGAATGGCGCTGGTACTTCCATAGACGCTTTGTCGCCTTCAACAGTGATTAGAGATTGCTCTTCTTCTACTGTGTCGCCAACCGCTACCATTACTTCAGTAACTTCAACTTCGTCACCGCCGATATCTGGAACGTTGACTTCTTTCGCTGCTGATGCCGCTGCTGATGCCGCTGGAGCTGCCGCAGGTGCTTCTACTGCTGCAGGAGTCGCTGCTGCGCCTGAACCTGTGACTTCAAATACCATTACTAGAGAGCCAGTAGAAACTGAGTCACCAGTAGCGATTTTGATTTCTTTAACGATACCAGCGAATGGTGCTGGTACTTCCATAGAAGCTTTGTCGCCTTCAACAGTGATTAGAGATTGCTCTTCTTCTACTGCATCGCCAACTGCAACCATGATTTCAGTCACTTCTACTTCGTCGCCACCGATATCTGGAACGTGAACTTCTTTAAGCTCAGCCGCAGTAGGAGCCGCTACTGGCGCCGCTTCAACTGCTGGAGCAGCTGGTGCTTCTACTGCACCTTCCGCTTCAAAAATCATGATTAGAGAACCTGTAGAAACAGAATCACCTTCCGCTACTTTGATCTCTTTTACGATACCCGCTTGAGACGCAGGTACTTCCATAGACGCTTTATCGCCTTCAACCGTGATCAGTGACTGCTCTTCTTCAACCTTGTCGCCAACGCTTACAAGAATCTCAGTTACTTCAACCTCATCAGCACCAATATCCGGTACAATAATTTCGATTGCCATTGCTTATCTACCTTTTAATTAAGCGTTGTCTTATGCGTATAGCGGGTTAGTTTTTTCAGTGTCGATGTTGAACTTAGCAATAGCTTCAGCCACAACAGACTTCTCAACATCACCACGTTTAGCCAATTCAGTTAGCGCAGCAACGACTACATAGCCAGCGTTAACTTCGAAGTGGCGACGTAGGTTTTCACGGCTGTCAGAACGACCGAAACCATCCGTACCAAGAACTTTGTAAGACTCAGTCGGCATAAATGCACGCACTTGCTCAGCATAGTTCTTCATGTAGTCCGTTGCTGCGATTGCAGGCTCACTACCAAGAACCGTTGTGATGTAAGGTACTTTCGCTTCCGCTTCAGGGTGAAGCATGTTGTAACGCTCAGCGTCTTGGCCGTCACGAGTTAGCTCATTGAAAGACGTCACAGAGAACACATCAGAGGCTACGCCGTACTCTTCACTTAGGATCGTCGCTGCTTTGCGCACTTCATTCATGATAGTACCAGAGCTCATTAGCTGAACTTTGCCCTTACTACCCGCGTGAGACTCAAGCTTGTAGATACCCTTACGAATGCCTTCCTCAGCGCCTTCTGGCATGGCTGGCATTGCGTAGTTTTCGTTCATTACCGTTAGGTAGTAGAACACGTTCTCTTGCTCTGGGCCGTACATGCGACGGATACCGTCTTGCATGATAACCGCGAGCTCGTAAGCAAACGTTGGATCGTAAGAGATACAGTTAGGGATGGTGTTCGCTTGGATGTGAGAGTGACCATCTTCGTGCTGTAGACCTTCACCGTTCAGTGTTGTACGACCTGCTGTAGCACCTAGTAGGAAGCCACGAGCTTGTTGGTCACCTGCAAGCCATGCCATGTCACCAATACGTTGGAAACCGAACATTGAGTAGTAGATGTAGAACGGGATCATTGGAAGATCGTTAGTGCTGTAAGAAGTCGCAGCCGCAACCCAAGACGCCATTGAACCGAGTTCGTTGATACCTTCCTGAAGAACCTGACCAGATGTCGCTTCTTTGTAGTAAGAAACGATGCCTTTATCTTCAGGTGTGTATTCTTGACCGTGTGGGTTGTAGATACCAACCTGACGGAATAGACCTTCCATACCGAATGTACGAGCTTCATCACAGATGATAGGAACAATGTTCTTACCGATGTTCTTGTCTTTCAGTAGGATATTTAGCGTACGTACGTAAGCCATTGTCGTTGAGATATCACGCTTCTGCTCACCGAGTAGTGGTGCAAATGCATCTAGCTCAGGCACTTTGAATTCTTGAGTGAATTTAGGCAAGCGAGCTGGCGTGTAACCATGTAGTGCTTTACGACGAGCATGTAGGTATTCGTACTCAGGTGTACCTTCTTCCAGTTTCAAGTATGGAAGTTCTTTAATCTTCTCATCTGAAAGAATGTCTTGTAGACCCAGACGATCACGCAGGTGCTGAACATGAGTCATGTCCATTTTCTTCACACCGTGTGCAATGTTCTTTCCTTCTGCTGCGTCACCCATGCCGTAACCTTTAACCGTCTTAGCTAGGATTACGGTTGGCTTGCCACCTGTCTCTTTCGCATTGTTGAATGCAGCGAATAGTTTAGATGAGTCGTGACCACCACGCTTAAGTGCAAAGATTTCGTCATCCGTCATATCGGCGACAAGTGCCGCAGTTTCTGGATACTTACCAAAGAAGTGCTCACGTACGTATGCGCCATCTTTAGATTTGAATGTCTGGTAGTCACCATCGATCGTTTCATTCATAAGCTGAAGAAGTTTACCAGACGTATCTTTCGCTAGAAGTGCATCCCAGTTGTTACCCCAGATAACCTTAACAACGTTCCAACCAGCACCTTTAAACAGGCCTTCTAGTTCTTGAATGATGCTACCGTTACCCATAACAGGACCGTCTAGGCGCTGTAGGTTACAGTTGATTAGGAAACATAGGTTATCCAGCTTTTCACGCGCAGCGAAAGAGATAGCACCACGTGATTCTGGCTCATCCATCTCACCGTCGCCTAGGAACGCGTACACACGTTGAGCTGAAGTATCTTTCAGGCCACGACCTTCTAGGTACTTAAGGAAACGCGCTTGATAGATAGCAGAGATCGGGCCAAGACCCATAGATACGGTCGGGAACTGCCAGAACTCAGGCATGAGTTTAGGGTGCGGGTATGATGGGATACCTTTACCGTCCACTTCTTGACGGAAATTGTCTAGCTGCTCTTCTGTTAGACGGCCTTCAACGAATGCACGAGAGTAAATACCCGGAGAGATGTGACCTTGGTAGTAAACCAAATCGCCACCGTCCGTCTCGTTTGGAGCGCGGAAGAAGTGGTTGAAACACACTTCGTAGAACGCAGCGGCTGACTGGTAAGAAGCCATGTGACCACCTAGGTCTAGGTCCTTCTTAGAAGCACGCAATACGATCATGATTGCGTTCCAACGAATAATCGAACGAATACGACGCTCAAGCGTCACATCACCAGGGTAAGCTGGCTCTTGTGCTGCTGGAATAGTGTTGATGTAGTTTGTGTTGATGCCCGTTGGCATATCAACGCCGTCTAAGCGTGCTTTTTCTAGAACAGTTTCTAGTAAAAACTGTGCACGCTCTACACCCTCTTCACGAACAACGGATTCAAGGGCCTGTAGCCAATCTTGAGTTTCCAATACGTCTACGTCATGCTTCATGTCAGACATGGCGATCTATCCTTCTGTTGGTTGGATCTGATTATTTAAGTAAGCGATTCTTTATTAAGAATCGTTACCTTGCTGAATTCGACGCAGAGAACGCTCTCGTCGAGACTCTTCTCGAGTCAAATCCAACAATATTTCTTCAATATAAGCTAAGTGCGAATGGGACATTTCACGCGCCTTTTCTGGCTGTCCAGAAACAATCGCATCCACGATATTAGCTCTGTGTTTACTTACTTTATCGACCACTTCAATGCGGCGATGTAAGAGCTTTAGATTCTGTAAAACATTTTGCTCAAGCAAAGGAGCAAGACTACGCACAATGTGAAGTAACACCACGTTGTGTGCCGCTTCAGTCAAGGCGATAAGAAACTGCATCACTGCAGCCGCTTCAGCCTCAACATTGTCTCGCTTCTGCTCTTCACTGATTTGTTTCAGGCAAGCCTGAATTCGTGCAAAATCTTCCTCGGTACCACGCAATGCAGCGAAATACGCTGAAATGCCTTCCATCGCATGGCGCGACTCTAGCAAATCAAGCTGAGTTTCTGAGTGAGAGGACAACAAATTAAGCAAAGGATCAGAGAAACTTTTCCAGATGTTTTCGCTAACGAATGTGCCACCGCCTTGACGACGAGTCAGCAGACGCTTTGCTTCTAAGCGTTGAATAGCTTCACGGATGGATGGACGAGACACATCGAACTGTTTCGCCAGTTCGCGCTCAGCTGGCAACTGCTGCCCCGGAGACAATGTTCCTTCCACTATCAACCTTTCCAGCTCTTGTTCAATAACATCAGAAAGTTTCGGCTGACGAATCCTTTGATAAGCCATAATTTATTGTTCTTCTACTCTTCCTGGTAATTGGTCATACCAATTTTAAGATGGTGCAGAAATTAACATAATTAAAACGCCACTGTCCAGCCAAAAGTTGACCCAAATCATAGAACAGGGCGACTTTAAACACAGCGATAACAAATGCCCATTAAAACAGCAATAAAATTGGTATGACCAATTACATAAACAAAACAGTCACAATGCATCTGTGCTAATTATTTTGATCAAGAAAGACAAAAAATGACAAAACCATCCGCACAACCTGTCTTCAAAACCGACATAAATTAGAATAAGTGTCGTTATTATTTTACAAACGATGGTTTTTATTACATCCAAAAAAGGCATACCCAACGGTATGCCTTATCGATTATCGCGGCCATCAGTTACATTTTCGCTACAAGTTGCTAGTGACTTGATGCCTGAACTTCACCCAATCAAAGCTTAGACCAGGATCACTTTTTCTCAGTGGCGCGATAAACTGATGTCCCGTGATCCTTGTTGGAGTAATTAAAGGGTAAGTTTGCATCACCGCGAGGGCCAAGCAAGTAAGTGATTGATATTGTTCTTCTGTATAGGCGATAAACTCCGTTCCTTCTAACTCAATACCAATCGAATAGTCATTACAACGCTCCCTGCCAGCAAAGCTTGATTGGCCCGCATGCCACGCTCTATCAAGAAAAGAGACAAACTGAACAATCTCTCCATCACGCTTAATCAAGCAATGTGCCGAAACGCCCATTTTGTGAATCACTTCAAAAAAAGGATGCGCATTAGGGTCAAGACACCCCATGAAAAAATCTTCTATATATGGGCCACCAAACTGACCCGGCGGTAAACTAATGTTATGCACCACCAGTAAAGAGATATCTTCTTTATCTGTGCGAGCATCAAAAAATGGCGATGGAACGTGTTTTGCTTTCGTCAACCAGCCATTCTCGATTTGTAGATGCATATCAACCTCACTAGTTTGTAAATTAACTGCTGAAATTATTAACACCGGAGAGTATCATTCGTTGCCCTCTCCCTTTCAAGACAAGATTTGCGATGAAGAACACACATAACAGCCAAGAACGCTTAGCCTACCTTAAGCAACAACTCCCTCTTGAAATCACTCGAGCCGTTGCCGATACCTTAAAAGAAGACCTAGGTGGCACGTTGGATGCGGACAAAGACATCACCGCATCGCTCATTCCTGTTGACGCAATTAACACTGCCACCATTATTACTCGTGAGCATGGCGTGTTCTGCGGTCAAGCATGGGCGGATGAAGTTTTCAAACAGCTTGGCGGCAAAGTCTCGATTGAGTGGCATGTAAAAGATGGCGATCACGTCGAGCCAAACCAAACACTATGTACGTTAACCGGCCCTGCTCGTGACTTGTTAACGGGTGAGCGCAACGCAATGAACTTTATCCAGACCCTTTCGGGTTGCGCGACCATTACAGCACAGTACGCAGAAAAAATTGCTCACACAGAGTGTCGCCTATTAGATACGCGTAAAACGATTCCAGGTCTGCGCAGCGCATTAAAGTACGCCGTGGCCTGTGGTGGCGGATTTAACCACCGCATCGGCGTATTCGATGCCTACCTGATTAAAGAGAATCACATCATTGCCTGTGGTGGCATTACTCAAGCGATCACCACGGCAAAAGAGCTCAACCCTGGTAAACCGGTTGAAGTGGAAACGGAAAGCTTGGACGAGCTAAAAGAAGCGATCGAAGCGGGTGCCGACATCATCATGCTCGACAACTTCAACACCGAGATGATGCGTGAAGCCGTAGAAATGAACGCTGGTCGCGCTGCATTAGAAAACTCTGGCAACGTCACCCTAGACACCATCGCCGAATACGCAGAAACCGGTGTAGATTACATCTCGGTAGGGGCATTAACTAAGCACCTAAAGGCGATGGACCTGTCGATGCGTTTCAAGTAATCAACAAAATTAACTCTTGCAATCTCATAGAGTTAATATCATCAAAGCCCAATAAAGAGCCGCTTGGCTCTTTATTTTTATCCTTTTAAAACAACCCCACTCGCAAAAGCTTGTATGTAATGTGCAACGTCACATTAAAGATTTATACCTCACTCGAATGGCAGTCCCCAGTCCATTTCCTCCGTTTTCAACTCTCCCTACTCTTCGCTTATTCCAACTCAATTAGTATGAATCATTGTTAAGGGAACATGATGAAAACGAATAAACAGAAGAAGCAGCAAGGCTTTACGTTAATTGAACTGATGATTGTGGTGGCCGTAATTGGTGTTTTGTCAGCGGTAGCAATCCCCGCTTACAAAAACTATGTAAAAAAATCTGAAGCTGCTGCTGGAATGGGCACAGTACGTGCCCTTTTAACTAATATTGATATGTACATTCAGGAAAATGGCTCATTTCCGGCGACTGGTAACCTTGCAGATCTTGGAGCCTCTGCTGGTATGAACACCCTTGGTGAAATCGAATTAACTCAAGATGGAAGCGTCTCAGAGGCCGGAAGCGTTGCATTTAACTTTGGCACTAACGCAACACTCAATAATACAAACATCACATATACTCGAAGTGCCTCAGGCTGGTCTTGTAATAACACTACAGGACAAACCATTAAAATCTGTGACTAAAATAGTGCTGACCAACCTCTCAACGGTGCTTCGTCAAGCTGGGTTACTGACCTTAGCCCAAGAAGCATCGTTAATTGAGCAAGTGAAAACGTCTGGCATTTCGATGCCGGAGGCTTTGCTCCGTTCTGGGTTATTTCATTCTCATGAACTCAATGAGCACTTAAGTGCCATCTTCGGCTTGTCTTGCACCTCGCTCAATCAATATGAATACGTCTCCCTGTGCCAACAACTGGGGCTGCGCGATCTGATCACGCGATACAATGCCTTACCACTCAACCGTAGCTCTTCCACATTGATTCTCGCAGTCGCAGACCCAACCAATTTACAAGCCGAGGACGATTTTCGTTTCGCAACCGGATTGCAAGTTGAGTTGGTACTGGCTGACTTTCGTGAGCTAACGGCTGCCATCCGGCGCTTGTATGGGCGCACCATTGGACAAGAGCAATCTGGCTTAAAAGAGATCAACCAAGATGAACTGGCGAGCTTAGTTGAAATTGGTGACGATGAAATAGATAACATTGAAGACCTTAGCCAAGACGAATCACCGGTCAGTCGTTACATCAACCAAATATTGCTCGATGCAGTACGCAAAGGCGGCTCCGATATCCACTTTGAGCCTTACGAAAACATGTACCGAGTGCGCTTGCGCTGCGATGGTATTTTAATTGAAATTCAGCAACCACCCACGCATTTAAGCCGTCGCCTCTCTGCTCGCATCAAAATTTTATCAAAACTCGACATTGCCGAAAGGCGCTTGCCGCAAGATGGGCGAATAAAGCTCAAACTGAACCAAGACACTGCGATTGATATGCGCGTATCCACACTACCGACTCTGTTTGGTGAGAAGATTGTATTGCGTTTGCTTGACAGCAGTTCTGCTTCACTGGATATCGACAAGCTAGGTTATAACGACCAACAAAAACAGCTTTACTTAGACGCGCTGCGCCGTCCACAAGGCATGATCCTTATGACAGGCCCAACGGGGAGCGGCAAGACCGTTTCCCTGTACACAGGATTGAGCATTCTGAATAAGCCGGAGATCAACATCTCTACCGCTGAAGATCCAGTTGAGATTAACTTACCTGGTATCAATCAAGTTCAAGTGCAACCCAAGTTTGGTTTAGGTTTTACAGAGGCGCTGCGCTCTTTCTTGCGTCAAGATCCCGATATTGTGATGGTCGGTGAGATACGTGATCTGGATACCGCAGAGATCGCGATTAAAGCCTCGCAAACCGGCCACCTAGTGCTTTCCACTCTGCATACAAACTCAGCCGCAGAAACCGTCATTCGTCTCTCTAATATGGGGGTAGAACGTTTTAATCTCGCCTCTTCGCTTAGCTTGATCATCGCTCAGCGTCTAGCGAGAAAGCTGTGCCCTCACTGTAAACAGCCTCAAGAGCCCAACGCTCAACTGCAACACATTGGGATTGTCAGTACTGATCATCTCTTTCAGGCCTATCCTGACGGCTGTAACGAATGCACCCATGGTTACTCAGGCCGAACTGGTATTTATGAAGTGATGCGTTTTGATGACTCCCTGTCTCAAGCTCTGCTCAAAGGCGCATCCGTACATGAGCTTGAACAGCTCGCCATAGCAAATGGTATGCAAACCCTAAAAGCATCTGGCATCGAAAAGCTCAAACAAGGCATCACCAGTTTTAGTGAGCTTCAACGCGTGCTCTATTTTTAGTTCTTTTTGTTTTATTAGGCTGTCATCGATTTTATGAAAACCACCGCACCTCAACTTAAAAACTTCCGCTGGAAAGGTATCAATAGTTCTGGCAAAAAAGCCTCTGGACAAGTGCTTGCGATGACAGAGTTCGAAGTCAGAGAGCGTCTCGATGCGCAGCACATCAAAATCAAGAAGCTCAAAAAAAGCAGCATCTCATTACTAACAAAGCTAAGTCACCGTGTTAAAGGCAAAGACATTACCGTATTTACGCGCCAAATTGCCACCATGCTCGTCACTGGAGTGCCCATCGTCCAAGCGCTCAAGTTGGTATCAGAAAACCATCGAAAAGCAGAAATGAAATCAATCTTAATGAACGTCACTCGTGCGGTAGAAGCGGGGACGCCGCTATCAAAAGCGCTACGCAGTGCCAGCGCGCATTTTGACCCACTCTATACCGACTTGATTGCGACAGGGGAGCAGTCCGGTAATTTGGCTCAGGTGTTTGAGCGCCTCGCGACTTATCGCGAAAAAAGCGAGCAGTTACGAGCAAAAGTGATCAAAGCACTTATTTACCCTGCAATGGTCGTGCTCGTCGCGTTAGGCGTATCCTACCTTATGCTCACCAAGGTAATTCCGGAATTTGAAAAAATGTTTTCCGGCTTTGGTACCGACTTACCTGCCTTTACCCAAATGGTATTAAGCTTATCTGCATGGACACAAAATTGGGGCCTCTTCATTGGATTAACGGCCCTACTCTTACTGATTTCATCGCGTATTATGGCCAAACGCTCTGACCGCTTCCGCCTAATAATGGCCAGAGCCAGCTTGTGCTTTCCCATTCTTGGCCCTGTGCTTTCTAAGGCCGCCATCGCCAAGTTCAGTCGGACACTTGCCACCAGCTTTAGTTCGGGGATTCCAATTCTCACCAGTTTAAAAACCACTTCAAAGACATCCGGTAACATGCATTACCAACTCGCTATTGAAGAGGTATACCGTGATACTGCTGCGGGCATGCCCATATACATTGCTTTGCGAAACTGCAACGTCTTTCCTGAACTTGTATTGCAAATGGTGATGATTGGTGAAGAATCCGGACGTCTAGACGAGATGCTCAATAAAATCGCGACAATTTATGAGTTCGAGGTCGACAACACCGTCGACAATTTAAGTAAAATTTTAGAGCCATTGATCATCGTCTTTCTCGGCGTGGTCGTGGGTGGCTTGGTCACCGCAATGTACCTACCGATCTTTAATTTAATGAGCGTATTGGGATAGAATGTAATCCAAGCAAATTAATCCCATCAAAACAGCGCCTTGCTAATTTGATTTACGCTCAAGAGACAGATATGGAAG
Organism: Vibrio sp. PNB23_22_6; assembly: GCF_052877535.1. Classification (NCBI taxonomy): domain Bacteria; kingdom Pseudomonadati; phylum Pseudomonadota; class Gammaproteobacteria; order Vibrionales; family Vibrionaceae; genus Vibrio; species Vibrio sp. PNB23_22_6. The sequence goes on from NZ_JBNFXP010000011.1 coordinate 99,735, forward strand.
TATTCCAGTACTACCCTTGGCTATTCGTCGTGTTTGCCACGATTTTTGGTTTAATCATCGGTAGTTTCCTCAACGTTGTTATTTATCGATTACCGAAGATCATGGAGCTAGAATGGCGGCGTGATTGTGCTGAATCTTTCCCAGAATACCATATTGAGCCTCCTAAAGAGCGCTTAACCTTGAGCGTACCGCGCTCTTCTTGTCAGCAATGTGGCACCCCTATTCGGATTCGAGATAACATCCCTGTCATCAGTTGGCTGCGACTAAAAGGCAAGTGCCACAACTGTCAGTCATCGATCAGCGTCCGCTACCCGTTCATCGAACTGCTCACCGCCATTTGTTCGGGTTTTCTCGCCTTTCATTTCGGTTATAGCGACTTCACTCTTGCGCTAGTTTTCTTTACCTTTGTGTTGATTGCAGCCACGTTTATCGACCTTGATACTATGTTGTTGCCAGATCAACTTACTCTGCCATTAATGTGGACTGGTATCGCTCTCGCACTCACGGAGATCAGCCCTGTGAGCCTGCAAGATTCCATTATTGGCGCTATGGCTGGTTACCTGTGTCTTTGGAGTGTTTACTGGGGGTTTAAACTCCTAACAGGCAAAGAAGGCATGGGCTATGGTGACTTCAAACTGCTCGCGGCACTTGGTGCTTGGCTCGGTTGGCAATCGCTGCCGATGATTATTTTACTATCATCCGTCGTTGGTGTTATTTTCGGTCTTATTCAATTACGTTTACAAAAACAAGGCATCGAGAAAGCGTTCCCGTTTGGGCCTTACTTAGCCATTGCGGGCTGGGTGAGCCTTATTTGGGGCAACCAAATTCTCAACTGGTACTTCACATCGATTCTAGGAGTGTAAATGGCTTTCGTGATTGGCCTAACTGGTGGTATTGCAAGTGGCAAAACCACCGTGGCAAACCTATTCAAACAGCAATTTCAAATTGACATTGTGGATGCTGACATCGTCGCCCGTGAAGTGGTTGATCCGGGAACGCCCGGACTGAATGCCATCATTGCACATTTTGGTCCTGATATTGTCCATGAAGATAACACCTTGGATAGAGCGAAATTAAGAGAAAAGATTTTCTCTTACCCCGAAGAAAAAACATGGCTTAACGCATTATTGCATCCAATGATTCGTGAAAAGATGATTGAAGACTTACAACAAGTCACCTCCGATTACGCCCTTTTGGTTGTCCCCTTGCTGATAGAAAACAAACTTGATAGCTTGTGTAATCGTGTTCTTGTTGTGGATGTCGATCCTCAAACACAAATCTCCAGAACAGTGAAACGCGACAACGTTAGCGAAGAGCAAGCAAAGGCTATCTTGGCGTCCCAAGCATCAAGGCAGCAGCGGCTCGCCTTGGCGGATGATGTGGTTAAAAATAACCCTCACGACCCTGATCTTTTGCTTCAAATCACAGATTTGCACCAAAAGTACCTAGCCATGTGTAAGAAAAATCTGCGAAAATAGACCTAATACATACCAAGGCTGATGTTAATGACCACGCACAAATTTGAACATCCATTAAATGAAAAAACTCGCATCTATTTGAGAGTCGAATCGTTGCTGCGTCAGGCTCACTTAGCCTCAGGTTTTGCTGACAACCACCAATACCAGCTTTTCTTTCGAGCACTGTTCGATATGGTTGAAATCTTCGAGCAGATCCAACTAAAAAGTGAGCTAGCGAAAGATCTTGAGAAACAGCGCCTTGCTTATCGCAATTGGTTCAATGTCGACGGTGTTGATCAACAAGCGCTGAGCGAACTCTTAAAAGAGATCGATGTAATTCATAGCCAATTGATGGCGGCGGAGCGCTTTGGCCAATCACTGAAGGAAGACCGTTTTTTAAGCTCTATTCGACAACGCTTTAACCTTCCTGGTGGCTCATGTTGCTTTGACTTACCCGCACTACATTACTGGTTACATTTGCCTATTGATCGTAAGCAACATGACGCGGGCAAATGGCAAGCTAGCCTCAAGCCATTGTCTGATGCCCTGAACCTTTGGCTCAAACTGACTCGAGAAACGGGTCACTTCAAGGATCAGATTGCACGTACAGGCTTTTATCAAAGTGATGCCGAAGAAGCGAATATTCTCCGCTTACACATTCCTATGGAATACGGTGTATATCCTATGATTTCAGGGCATAAAAACCGTTTTGCCATTAAGTTTATCGCCTTTGAAAGCGGACAGGCATGCACTCAAGACGTCGAGTTTGAGCTCGCTGTTTGTAGCTAAACCAAACTCACACTACTATTTTTATACTTCTTTTAACCTCAACTCCGTGGGACTATTTAACCATGTCTAAAATTACTATCGTTCAATGCCCGCAATGTGGTACCGATGTTGAATGGGGCGAACAGAGTCCTTTCCGCCCTTTCTGTAGCAAAAAGTGCCAAATGATCGACTTTGGTGAATGGGCAGATGAAGAGAATACTATCCCTGGTGCGCCGGATATGTCTGACAGTGATGGTTGGTCGGAAGACCCATACTAAGTTCTCAGTTCTAAAATTTGAAAGTTGACGTGAAAGCGTCAACTTTTTTATTGCCCGTCAGAAAACCGTTCTCTTTCGCTTTTCTAGCACTCTCTGCTTGAGCGCATTCCCATTTAAAATTAGGTTTTATTTCATATCGTTAAGTAAATTGTATGTTTCACATACATCAGCAATATATTTAGCTAAGAACGCAGATATTTTTCATTCTACCCAGAAAGAAGCGCGGAGTTTACGCCAGTAAATGAGCACCGATGACAACGGTAGAAAGGGAAATAGCCAGTTATAAGCAAACATAAAAAAACGGAGCCCAAAAGGACTCCGTTTACTATGAGAACGCTAGTTATAGCATTATTTCTTAGCAAGTTTCTCTTTGATACGAGCAGACTTACCAGAACGGTCGCGTAGGTAGTACAGCTTGGCACGACGTACTGCACCACGGCGTTTAACTTCGATGCTATCAACAACTGGAGAGTGAGTTTGGAATACACGCTCAACACCTTCACCGTTAGAGATCTTACGTACAGTGAAAGCAGAGTGAAGACCACGGTTACGGATTGCAATTACAACGCCTTCAAAAGCCTGTAGACGCTCACGTTCACCTTCTTTTACCTTAACTTGTACAACAACAGTGTCACCTGGTGCAAATTTAGGTAGGCCTTGCTTCATTTGCTCTTCTTCAAGAGCTTTGATGATGTTACTCATTTTCTAAATTCCTAGAATAAACTGATACTAAATAAATTAGGTTACTTTGCGTTATGTTCAGTGATGAACTCAGCAAGTAATTGTTCCTGTTCGTCAGTCAGAGCTAGGTTTTCCAGGAGCTCTGGTCTTCTTATCCAGGTACGGCCAAGCGACTGTTTTAGTCGCCAACGACGAATGTCCTTATGGTTGCCTGACATCAGTACCGAAGGCACTGCTTTGTCATCCAACATTTCAGGGCGCGTATAGTGAGGGCAATCTAACAAACCATTCGCAAAAGAATCTTCTTCTGCTGACGCAAAATCCCCTAACACCCCCGGAATAAACCGAGAGACAGAATCAATTAACGTCATGGCTGGAATTTCACCACCCGTCATCACAAAATCCCCAATTGACCATTCTTCGTCAACTTCAGATTGAATGATACGCTCATCTACCCCTTCGTAACGGCCACAAATAAGAAGCAAATTCTCATTTGTTGCCAGTTCTTCAACCCCTTTCTGGTCGAGTTTTCGACCTTGAGGAGAAAGGTAAATAACTTTCGTCTTACCCGGTGAGGCTGCTTTCGCGGTATGAATGGCATCGCGCAAAGGCTGTACCATCATCAACATACCAGGACCACCACCGTAAGGTCGGTCATCGACAGTGCGATGTTTGTCATGAGTGAAATCACGAGGATTCCAAGTCTCAATAGACAAAAGACCTTTTTTAACCGCTTGACCTGTTACCCCAAAATCAGTAACAGAACGGAACATTTCAGGAAAAAGGCTAATTATGCCAACCCACATGTGTTCTCTCGCTCTGTAATTTTGGCGATTAGAATCCAGGATCCCAGTCAACTTCGATCCGTTGAGCTTCGCGATCCACTTTAATGATCACTTGCTCTTCAAGGAACGGAATTAATCGTTCCTTCTGCCCAAAAGCATCTTTTAGATTTGCTTTAACCACTAGAACATCGTTTGAACCAGTTTCTAGAATGTCAGTAACGACACCCAGATCGTAACCTTTCGTGGTTACCACTTGCATCCCAAACAATTCACGCCAGTAGAACTCATCTTCTGACAATTCAGGCAGTACCGCAGGGTCTATCGCAATTTCAAAGTTCGTCATCAGTTGCGCGTCTTCACGAACATCTAATCCTGCTAGCTTGCATACATAGCCTTGACCATGGCGCTTCCAGCTTTCTACTTTGTACTCAACCCACGAACCCTTTTGGTTAACAAACCAAGGGCTGTAATCAAAAATGCTTTCAGCATTGTCTGTGTAGGAAAAAACCTTGAGCCAACCACGAATGCCGTAAGTAGCACCAAACTTGCCTACAACAATTCTATTGTCGCTCATCGTTTCTTTACCTTTCATCGACATAAGCTAATTTCTACTTCTTAAAAAGAATTAAGCCGCTTTTTGAGCGTCTTTAACTAGCTTAGCAACGCGGTCAGATAGAGACGCGCCTTGACCAACCCAATGGTTAACGCGGTCTAGGTCTAGACGTAGACCTTCTTCTTGACCTTGTGCAGTTGGGTTAAAGAAACCAACTTTCTCGATGAAACGGCCAGTTGCAGCGTTACGGCTATCCGCAACTACGATTTGATAAAATGGACGCTTTTTAGCGCCGTGACGTGCCAAACGAATGGTTACCATGTCGTCCTCTTTGCTTTCTCAAAAATAAAATTAACCCCAAAAACCATTTATAAATTAAATAGCCTGGGGTCTCGTGCCAAAATAAAGCTCCGGAATTTTACTCTTATCCCGGTTCAATGCAAGGGGTTTAGCTACTTTTTCACCAACATAAATTAAAATTTAAGTTTGTGATGCAGCTAACACCCTGAAACTAAAGTGTAGGCAATCGATTAACGACCAAATGGGTTGAAGCCGCCGCCTCCACCCATACCGCCGCCCATCATGCCTTGCATGTTGCGCATCATGCCTTTCATGCCGCCCTTTTGCATTTTCTTCATCATCTTCTGCATCTGGGTGAACTGCTTCAATAGACGGTTAACGTCTTGAACCTGGACACCTGACCCCGCAGCGATACGCTTCTTACGCGAACCTTTAATGATTTCTGGACGCTGACGCTCTTTCATCGTCATTGAGCTGATGATAGCTTCCATCTGTTTGAACATCTTATCATCAACTTTATCTTTCACATCTGACGGCAATTGAGACATGCCTGGAAGCTTATCTAGCATGCCCATCATGCCGCCCATGTTGGTCATTTGACCTAACTGTTCACGGAAGTCTTCTAAGTCGAAGCCTTTTTTCTCTTTGAACTTCTTGGCTAGCTTTTCTGCTTTTTCTTGGTCAACGTTGCGTTGTAGGTCTTCAATCAGCGACAGTACGTCACCCATACCAAGAATACGTGATGCTACACGATCTGGATGGAATGGCTCTAGCGCGTCAGTTTTCTCACCGACACCCAAGAATTTAATTGGTTTACCTGTGATGTGACGAACCGATAACGCTGCACCACCACGCGCATCACCGTCAACCTTGGTTAGGATAACACCTGTTAGCGGTAGTGCATCACCAAAAGCTTTCGCTGTGTTCGCCGCATCTTGCCCCGTCATTGCATCAACCACGAATAACGTTTCAACTGGGTTGATAGCCGAGTGGAGATCTTTGATCTCACCCATCATCTCTTCATCAATCGCCAAACGACCTGCAGTATCGACAATCAGAACGTCGTAGAATTTCTTCTTCGCGTGGTCAATCGCTGCGTTCGCGATATCAATCGGTTTTTGATCCGCTGAAGATGGGAAGAAGTCGACACCAATGTCTGATGCTAACGTTTCTAGCTGTTTGATCGCCGCAGGGCGGTAAACGTCGGCAGAAACAACCAAGACTTTCTTCTTGTCACGCTCTTTTAAAAGCTTAGACAGTTTACCTACCGACGTGGTTTTACCCGCACCTTGTAGACCCGCCATCAAAAGCACAGCAGGCGGTTGTGCCGCTAGGTTCAAAGCTTCGTTAGACTCACCCATGACCGATTCAAGTTCAGTTTGAACGATCTTGATGAACTCCTGACCCGGGGTCAGTGATTTAGAAACTTCTACACCGACTGCTTTTTCTTTTACACGGTTAACAAACTCACGGACTACAGGAAGCGCAACGTCCGCTTCCAGTAGCGCCATGCGTACTTCACGTAGGGTTTCTTTAATGTTGTCTTCAGTCAGACGACCTTTGCCACTGATATTCTTCAGCGTTTTGGATAATCGATCCGTTAAATTCTCAAACATTTTTGTCTCTTCGCTAAAATGGCGATTAATTAGGGTGAGTATACCTTAGCCAACGTCACAGTCATACCCGTACTGCCTCTCTATTCCTATATCGTGGACAACGTTGTGAATTTCAACATCTCATCTCACATGATTGTTGAGGTATCTACCGTAGCCCCAAAGCGCAATGCAAGGTATAATTTTCACCAAATTGCACAACAACCTATAGAATTCATGGATAGCTTAATTGCCATCGCGGCAGCCATTCTTTATGTTTTGGCGATTGCGACTATCATACCCGGACTCTCTCAGCAGTCAGGAATCAAAGCAAAAACCGTATTTGCCAGCGCAGCCTGTGCACTTGTTTTCCATGCTTGGATACTGAGCGATCTGATTTTCAACGCCTCAGGGCAAAACCTCAGCATTTTAAATGTCGCCTCACTTATTAGCTTTATTATCTCTTTAGTCATGAGTGTGGCGATGTTGAAGAATCGTTTGTGGTTTTTACTGCCCGTCGTGTACAGCTTTGCTGCGATCAACTTATCTGCTGCCACATTCTTGCCTAGCACCTTCATCAAGCATTTAGAAAACGACCCTAAACTACTCATTCATATTTCTTTCGCACTGTTTTCTTATGCGACATTGACCATTGGCGCCTTGTACGCCCTGCAACTCGCCTGGCTTGATCATAAGCTTAAAACAAAGAAAGCATTAGTGATTAACCCCAATTTGCCACCATTAATGATGGTGGAACGTCAACTGTTCAAAATCATCTTAATTGGTAACTTATTGTTAACGGGTACGCTCATCACTGGCTTTGCTTTTGTGCATGACATGTTTGCACAAGGAAAAGCGCATAAGGGCATTCTTTCTTTCATTGCTTGGGTGATTTACTCCGTCCTACTGTGGGGTCACTACCATAAAGGCTGGCGCGGCCAAAAAGTCACTTGGTTTGCCGTTGCAGGTGCGACTCTTTTGACTCTGGCCTACTTTGGCAGCCGATTTGTTCAAGAGATCATTCTTAATTAATTCAATGAAATAAGGAACCAATGGTTCCTTATTCTTTATCTATCGAGATAAATAAAATAGAGTACCCCTTAGTGGATTGATTTCAAGGTCATGCTTGGCCATAAATACACCAAACATCGACAAGGAACAGCAACGTTTTGGACGACATATCTACGGGTATATTATTTGCGCTACTCGCGTGTCTGATCGTCATATCAGGTTACTTCTCCGGTTCAGAAACAGGGATGATGTCTTTGAACCGTTACCGCTTAAAACACTTAGCCAATAATGGGCATAAGGGAGCGAAGCGAGTCGAAAGGCTGCTCGATCGCCCTGATCGCTTGATTGGTCTTATTCTGATCGGCAATAACCTCGTCAATATTCTTGCGTCTGCCATTGCCACCATTCTTGGTATGCGCATGTATGGTGATTTGGGTGTCGCGATTGCCACTGGTGCACTCACCATGGTGATTCTCGTCTTCGCAGAGGTGACACCAAAAACCATCGCCTCACTGTATCCAGAGCGCGTATCGTACGCGAGCAGTATTCTCCTGACGATTTTAATGAAGCTTCTATCTCCGTTGGTATTGTTAGTCAACTTTATTACCAATGGCTTTATTCGCCTGCTTGGCGTCAAAGCGGACCACTCGACAGAAGATCACCTCAGCTCAGAAGAGCTGCGCACGGTAGTGAATGAAGCAGGAGGGCTAATCCCTCGCCGTCACCAAGACATGCTGGTCTCCATCCTCGATCTTGAACACGTCACGGTTAATGACATCATGGTGCCGCGTAACGAAATTACCGGTATCGACATCAATGACGACTGGAAGTCCATTGTTCGCCAGCTCACTCACTCGCCCCATGGCCGAATTGTGCTCTACCGCGATCAAATCGATGAAGTCGTTGGCATGCTGCGTTTGCGTGAAGCATATCGCTTGATGCTAGAGAAGAACGAATTCAACAAAGAGACCCTGCTACGCGCAGCCGATGAGGTGTACTACATTCCAGAAGGCACGCCGCTCAATGTGCAAATGTTGAAGTTTCAACGCAACAAGCAACGTATTGGCTTAATTGTCGATGAATACGGCGACATTAACGGTCTAGTGACGCTAGAAGATATCTTGGAAGAAATTATTGGCGAGTTTACGACCTCTATTTCACCTAGCTTATCGGATGAAATCACCCCCCAAGGTGACGGCAGTTTTCTAATTGAAGGCAGCACCAACATTCGAGATATCAATAAAGGTTTGAAGTGGAAATTACCGACCGATGGCCCAAGGACGCTAAATGGCCTTATTCTTGAACATTTAGAAGACATCCCAGAAAGTCACCTCAGCGTTCAAGTTGCTGGGCACCCGATGGAAATCGTCAACATTGAAGAGAATCGCATCAAACTTGTGAAAGTGTACCCGAAGCTAAAAAAGAGCAGCTGATGTTCCTATTCCTGTGAACAAAAAAAGAGCCTGATATCATCAGGCTCTTGTTCATTAGAATGCTTATGGTTAGTCGATGCGTAGTTCTTTTAGCATGGACTCTGGCAGTGCCAACTCATCATTCTTATTTACAGACACACCAGCATCGAGAATATTTTTCGCAATTTGCTGCGCTTCTCCTAGTGAGTGCATTGCTGCCGTGCCACATTGGTATTCGTTCAGCTCTGGGATCTTATTTTGGCTTTCCACCTTCAATACGTCTTCCATAGAAGCAATCCAAGCGTCTGCTACTTGCTGCTCTGAAGGCGTACCAATCAAGCTCATGTAGAAGCCAGTGCGGCAACCCATTGGTGAGATATCGATGATTTCAACACTGTCACCATTGAGATGGTTACGCATAAAGCCCGCATATAGATGCTCAAGCGTATGAATGCCTCGCTCAGAAAGAATATCTTTGTTGGGTGCAGTAAAACGTAAGTCGAATACCGTGATGGTATCCCCTTTCGGGGTCTGCATAGTTTTTGCCACGCGCACCGCTGGCGCATGCATGCGAGTGTGATCAACGGTAAAGCTATCTAATAAAGGCATTACATCTCTCCTGATTGTAACCACCAACACCGAAGGTATTGGTATTGATTTCTATTTATTCCCCCAAAAAGACAATCATTCGGGGACTAAAAGAACCAGCCGCTGTTGTCTTCCAGTTCCTGACGACATTGCTTCAGCTGCCAGCCATACGTTTTAGCTGTTTGCTCGACGCGTCTTGCGACCTTAATCAAGTTCGGCTTACTCTTATAAGTACCTCGCTTATAACCACCACGCCCCTCATGGTAAGCAAGATATTGGTTATATGGATCCCATAATGAGGTGCCTAATTGTCGACGAGTCTCATGAGTGTACCAACCAACAAACATCATTGAGTCATCAAAGCTAGTACGTGACCCACCTTGTCCCGTTGCTTTCTGAAAATCTTTCCAGGCAGGGTCCTGGGCTTGAGCATAACCGTAAGCACTGCTCACTCGTCCCCATGGAATAAAGCCTAGAATATAATTTTTCGGAGGCTTTGCATCATGACGAAAACTACTTTCTTGCTTAAGAATAGCCATCGCGACATTGATTGGTGTCCCCCATTCCTCTTCCATGTCCTTGGCATCTTCATACCAACCAGATTTTTCTCGGAAAATTTCACATAGGTTATCTTGCTGCTTTGGGGGCGCAGTCGCACAACCGGCTAACAATACACTCCCGAACACCGAGACCACTAATGGCTTAATGTTCAATCCCTGCCCTTACTACTTTATGCTTATTTAGATAAGCATTGGTATTATTGTTTTAGATAAGCAAAGTAGTCTTCTAAAAAGTCATCAAACGACAAGGTGTCGCTTTGCTCTGCTTGTTGTTGTTTCCCAACTGAAGTGGTCACTTCCGTTTCCATAATAGTTTCTGAGTACTGCTCGTAACGATGAGCAAGATTTTCTTCACGGAACTTCATGCCTAATGCACAGCCCACTTTGCCTAATCCACCGTACTCTTTGGTCAGTTCAAGCAGCTGACCTGAAATCGTCAACTCTGGATCATCAATCCATTCTTCTAACTTATCACATACCGCTTGATAAGCATTGCCACCCACAACCGTGTCCATTTCAAACGCGATTTGACGAAGTTCAGCGAATACACGATGAGCCCAGTCTTGTAGAGATAAACGCTCACCTTGACAGCCGATTTGTAACATCAGCCCTTTTTCACGACCAGAAACAATCACCTTGTTCCAGTTGTCACGCCAGCATGCAAGCTCGCAATTGTCCATCGGTTCAGAATCAGAAAGCGCCGCCCAAGTGAGAAATAGGTCGAGGAAGCGAACTTGCTCTTCACTTACCCCTACCGCACTAAATGGGTTTACATCCAACGAACGAACTTCAATGTACTCTACACCGGCACGATTAAGTGCTTCTGATGGTTTCTCACCGCTCTTCGTCACTCGTTTAGGACGAATTGGGGCATAAAGTTCATTTTCAATCTGCAGAATATTCGAGTTCAGCTGACGATATTCGCCATCGACCTTCACACCAATCTGAGCAAACTCTTCTGACGGATGACGAATCGCATCACTCAAACCATCAAGATACTGTTCAATGCTGTTAAAGCCAATCTTAAGTACACTTTGCGCGCTGTTGGTGTAACCGAGATCACTTAGGCGTAGCGATGTCGCTTTTGGCAAGAATAACGTGCCACCAATTTTCTCAAATGGCAGATCGGTTTCACGACCTTGGATAAAAGAGCCACATAAGGCAGGAGAAGCACCAAAGAAATAAGGGATCATCCAACCAAAGCGATAGTAGTTACGGATCAGAGCAAAGTAAGCCGCGGATTTGGTGTTTTGACGCGCCTGCTCATCTTGTTCGCCATACAGCGCATCCCAGAATGATTCCGGGAATGAAAAATTAAAATGCACGCCAGAAATAATCTGCATTAAACTGCCGTAACGGCGCTTCAGGCCTTCACGGTAAAGCGTTTTCATTTTTGCTGCATTGGATGAACCATACTGAGCCAATTGAATGTCATCTTCACTGCCTACGTAACATGGCATTGAAAGTGGCCACATTTTCTCTTCACCCATTTTGGTTTGTGTAAAGTGGTGAATGTCTTTCAACTGCCCCATCAATTCAGAAACCTCATGGGAAACTGGAGTAATAAACTCCAACAGAGATTCAGAAAAGTCTGTGGTGATCCACTTGTTTGTGAATGCTGAGCCCAAGCCCTCTGGGTGAGGAGTGGTTGCAAGGCGTCCATCCTGACGATAACGCAAAGTTTCTCGCTCAACACCACGTCCAAACTGCGTAAATACTTCTGGGTTTGATGCAACTTGTTTTAGTCGCGCAGCAAAATCAGTCAAAATGAGGTTCGCTTATATTGGGAGCAGGTCACTTACCAAGACGAGTAAGTGAAAGCTAAATTATTGATATATAATCCATCTAGATAAATAACCCATCAAAAAGTCATTTATCTAGTTAGAAACGAATAGCGGAGAGTCTCCTCTCCGCTATTAAATGTGTACTCTATCGAATGATTTCAAGCTCTTCCACGTCTTTCCCCAACTTTTCTAGTTGAGGACGAAGGGATTTTGCATCCCCGACGACGACGATTTGATAATCATTCGGATCAAACCATTTTTGCGCTAACGCATCGAGTGTTCGTTTGTCCACGGTATCAACAATAGCATTACGTTGTTGTAAGTAATCTTTGTCTAAGTTGTACTTCAAAATATCACTGATGAGTTTGCCTTTTTGTGTTGGTGTTTCATATTTCAGTGCATCTTTTTGACCGACCGCTTGGCGCATAAATGTCATCTCATCATCAGTCATGCCGGCTTGCGAGTATTCATTCAGCTCATTTTCCATTTCAACGATAGATGCCACCGTCGAGTCTGCACGCACTTGTGCTGTAAATACAACCGAGCCCGTTTCTACATTACCTGAGAAGTAACCGAATGCCCCATAAGTGTAGCCTTTATCTTCACGTAAGTTTTGGTTAATGCGGCTATTGAAATTACCTGATAAGTTAAAGTTCGCAAGTTGGCTTAAATAGAAGTCACCCGTCGCATCATAAGGCATGCCTTGACGAACCAACATCACCACACTTTGCGGTGCTCCAGGCTTATCCACGAGATGAATTTTTTGCTCACCTAACGGCAAGATGCTCTGTGGAGCATAAAGCGGCGCGGCCTCATCTTCCCAGCTTGACCAAAACGCCAGTTGCTTTTGGATATCTTGCTTGGAGATATCACCAACCACCACAATCTGTGCACTTTGCGGCGTATAATGCTTGGTATAGAAATCTCGTACATCGTTCAATGTTAGGGCATTCAAGCCTGCTTGCGTGCCATCTTTCGGACGGGCAAATACGGAATCCCCATAAAGTACTTGCCGGCTTGCTTGTGACGCCATCCAGCTCGGGTTTTGTTGCTCATATACCAACCCCTCTAACGCTTGCACTTTCACACGCTCAAAGTCTTCCTCTTTGAAAGCAGGAGATAAAAGCATCTCTTCAACAATCTTTAAGGTTGGCGCTAGATTTTTTGCTAACGATGAAACACTGATGTTGGTCGTGTAGCCTGATGCTTCCACCGAAATCATGCTACCTAGCTTATCCAGTTCAGCTTGAATATCTTCGACGCTGCGCTTAGTGGTACCTTCTTGCAACATTGCTGCCGTCAATTGCGCAAGTCCTTCTTTACCTTTATCAACGAAGCGTGTTCCCGCAGGTAGACTAAATTGCATCATCACGGTTGGCGTTTCAGTACTCACTGTCCCTAACAATTCAGAACCGTTGTCGAAATGAATGCCGTACAATTTTGGCATGGTTGCTTCAACCGGAGCCCCCGCAGGTGGCTGAACCGAGCGTTCAAAGTTATCTGTTGCACGACGGTAAGCTAATTGATCATCGGTTATCTTTTGATATTCTGGAAGCGTGCGTTTTGGCGTGACGAACGTTGCAGGTTTCACTGCAAGATCTACTTTACCTTTCGGTACCACGCTCAACGTCACTTTATTCTTGCCTTGGATAAAGTCACTGTACGCTTTTTCCACTGACTCTGGCCTCACCGCACGGATCTGCTCGAGCTGTTTTTCAATCAAATCTGGCTGACCGAAGAAGGTTTGATTTGAAGCCAATTGAGTCACTTTGCCTTTCACGCTTTCCAGGGCAAAGATCGCGTCTGCTTCCGCTTGCCCTTTCAATTGGTCAAGACGATCTTTCGTTACGCCCTCTTTACTGAACTTATTCAGTGACTGCATCAGTTCATCATAAAGTTTAGACAAGTCGCCTTTCTCTCCAGAATCGCCCATCGCGTAGACATAGAAGTTACACGACAACTCAGCACAATCATGGAATGAGCCTGCATCCACCGCTTTTTGAGTCTTCACCAAGTCTTGGTAAAGAAGGCTATTGGTACCGCTACCTAGCACACTAGATAAAGTATCGAGTGACGCTTGGTTGGCTTCACCACTGTAAGTGGTTGGCCAGGCGATCATGACCATTGGTTGTTGAATACGATCTTCCAATGTAATGAATTTATTCTCTTCAAGCTTCGCAGGTTGCTTCGGCGCGTTATCGACTTCTGGACCACGAGGAATTGAGCCAAAGTACTTGTTAACCCACGCTAGGGTTTGCTCAACATCAATATCGCCACCAATGGTAATGACCGCATTGTTCGGGCCATACCAGCGAAGGAAAAAGGCTTTCAGATCGTTAACATCAACACGGTCTAAATCTTCCACATAGCCGATCGTTTGCCATGAATATGGGTGACCTTCAGGGTATAGCGCTTCCGCCATACGTTCCCAGATCAAACCATAAGGGCGGTTGTCATAACGCTGAGCACGCTCATTTTTTACCGTTGAACGTTGAATTTCGAATTTCTCTTGTGACACCGCATCCAATAAAAAGCCCATACGATCGGATTCTAACCACAACATTTTCTCGAGTTGATTCGCCGGGACAGTTTCAAAATAGTTCGTGCGATCGCGGTTAGTTGTACCATTTAACGTACCACCCGCTTCGGTGATGATTTTAAAGTGCTGTTGATCACCCACGTTTTCTGAGCCTTGGAACATCATGTGCTCGAAGAAGTGAGCAAAGCCAGATTTACCGATATCTTCACGTGCTGAGCCAACGTGATAAGTCACATCAACATGCACCAGTGGGTCTGAATCTTCCGGAGCAAGGATCACCGTCAGACCATTATCAAGTTGATATTTCTGGTATGGAATTTTGACCTTGCCAGCTTCTGTTTTCGACGACTCAACGAAAGTCACTCCATCAGGCAGTGAAACCGGGGCGTTTGATGCACAGCCCGTGATCACCAACAGTGAACACGTGCTAACCCAAAACATTCTCATGCGCTTTCCTTAAAATAAACCGAAATAGATAGCGGCTAGTAGACTGTACCTTGCCGCTTTACCTAAAAATATAACAACCATACACGGCAGAAATTTCATCCTTAACCACCCTGCAGCTAAACATAGCGGGTCGCCAATCACTGGCAACCAGCTAAAAAACAATCCCCAGTAACCGTACTTTGCCAACCACTTCAATGCCGTGTGGCCATGTTTTTCATCTTGGGTTTTATTGGGGATCCAGAGCCCAAGCCAGTAATTGGTGAGACCGCCGAGGGTATTACCAATTGTGGCAACGGTAATGATAGAAGATACGGAATACTGATTTAATGAAAGAGTGGCGATCAATCCTGCTTCTGAGCCACCCGGTAACAAGGTGGCACTGAGAAATCCCGTCATGAACAACACCCATAATGCAGAATCAGAGAACCATAACGCTAAGTTTTCAAAGGCAGCATTAAATGCCTCTAACATGTCATATCAAGCAATATCTTGCCTCGCGTCCGTCCGGATTCAACTTGCCTGTGGGCATCCACAACCTCACTCATCGGATAGACTTGTTGAACTTCAGTTTTCAGTAACCCGACGCCCACCATATAAAGTAAAGTGTCGAGTTGCTCGCGATCAGGTTCGACCAACATTCCACTGGCTTCAAAACCAAGTAGCTTTGCTTTCTCACAAATCAGCTCAGCGGTGATGGTTGGAAGGGTAATGACTCTTGCATTATCAGTAAGACACTTGAGCGCATCTAATGCCGCATCGCCACCGACAAGATCAATCAAAACATCCACATCTTCAACACGTTCAGACACTGGAGCAAATTGATAGTTCACTGCGTGCGCCCCTAATGTGGCGAGGTAGTCTAAGTTCCGCTCACTGCAAGTGGTAAACACTTCCGCTTTAGTCGCCACTGCTATCTGCACCGCTAAATGCCCAACACCACCAGCACCCGCCAGAATCAATACACGATCGCCTTCAGTAACATTCGCTTTACTGAGCGCTTGAACTGCAGTTTGCCCTGCCAGGGGCAGTACTGCCGCAGCTTCAAGCGTCACGGTACTTGGAACATGGCAGAGCTCAGACTCTGGCACGCAAACATATTGACTGTAGCCACCACCACGAATTGGAAAGCCAATGAAACCTGCCACCTCATCACCCACCTTAAAACGTGAGGTGTTATCACCGCATGACACCACCTTACCAGAGATATCGTAGCCCGGAACCCAAGGTAGATTGTCTTTGTTTTGTGCCGCTGCCCAGCCAAGTCCTGCTCGCGTTTTTACGTCAATGGGATTGACGCCAGCATAGGCAACTTTAATGAGAACCTCACCAGTTTGAGGTGATGGTGTTGATGCATTTTGGACCGCGAGAACGTCTGCCTCGCCAAATTCGGTAATCACTATCTGTTTGTGTTCCATAACCCATTCCCTGAGAGAAAACAAAAGGGATGCCTCGGCATCCCTTTGACTATAAACTATTTTGTTTGCTGAAGTTAATCGCCAATGTGTAAATTGGTTGATAATTCTATATCACAAATCACCAACCAAGATCTCTAGGCACATCGACTACCCCACTAGGGCAAGCAGAATACCTGCGGCAACTGCCGAACCTAATACGCCTGCAACGTTTGGCCCCATCGCATGCATCAATAAGAAGTTTTGCGGGTTTGCTTCTAAACCAACTTTGTTAACAACTCGCGCTGCCATTGGTACTGCTGATACACCCGCCGCCCCAATAAGTGGGTTGATGTCTTCTTTTGAAAACTTGTTCAGCAACTTCGCCATCAGCACACCGGCCCCTGTACCAATACTGAATGCCACCGCCCCCAGTCCCAAGATACCTAGTGTTTCTATGTTTAAGAACTGTTCAGCTTGTAGCTTAGAACCAACACCAAGACCTAAGAAGATAGTCACGATATTGATCAATTCATTTTGTGCTGTTTTCGATAGACGATCCACCACTCCCGCTTCACGCATCAAGTTACCCAAACAGAACATACCCACCAGAGGTGTGGCTGATGGTAAGAACAGAATCGTCATCAGTAGCACAGCAAGTGGGAAGAGTACTTTTTCCCACTTACCCACATGGCGAAGCTGAGCCATTTTGATTTGGCGCTCTTCTTTGGTTGTCAGTGCTTTCATGATTGGTGGTTGGATGATCGGCACCAACGCCATGTAGCTGTATGCGGCAACCGCAATGGCTCCGAGCAGATCTGGAGACAGCTTACTCGCTAAGAAAATCGCCGTTGGGCCATCGGCTCCCCCGATGATCGCAATAGACGACGCATCGGCCATCGAGAACTCCATACCCGGCACATAGTTAAGCAAGATTGCCCCAAATAGCGTGGCGAAAATACCAAACTGCGCTGCCGCGCCCAACCAAAGTGTTTTTGGGTTTGCGATCAAAGCACCAAAGTCGGTCATTGCACCTACGCCCATAAAGATCAATAGCGGGAACACGCCCGACTCGATCCCGATGTAGTAAACGTAGTACAACAGACCACCCGGCTCGGTGAAACCCGCATTCGGAATATTCGCTAAAATAGCACCAAAACCAATGGGTAATAAAAGTAATGGTTCAAAGCCTTTTCGAATCGCTAAAAACAGCAAGGTACAGCCAACCAGCATCATGCAGATTTGGCCAAACTCAAAGTTAGCGATCCCTGTTTCTGACCATAGGGTCATCAATCCGTCCATGATACTCCCTTACCCCAGACTCAGAAGTGGCGAACCAACCGTAACGGCATCCCCTTCCTTAACGTTCAATTCTTGCACCACGCCACCACGTGCTGCGCGAACTTCCGTTTCCATCTTCATGGCTTCAAGGATCAAAAGAACGTCACCTTCTGCCACTTCAGCGCCCAGTTGGACATTCACTTTGAAGATGTTGCCTGCAAGAGGAGCCGGAACCGCTTCTGCGGTACTATTCGCAGGTGCACTTGGTGCTGTAGTTTGAGCAGGTGCTGCCGCTGCATTTGGCGTCACTGACGTTAATTGACCTTGAGCACCAACTTCAACTTCATACACTTGACCATCAACACGAACACTGTAAGTTTCAACGCCACCAGCGGTAGGCTGTGCTGTAGGCGCAACAGCAGGTTTCGCTGCTTCTAGCGTTGGAGCTGGTTCAAATGCATCTGGGTTGCCACGGTTTTTCAGGAACTTAAGTCCAACTTGAGGGAATAGCGCGTAAGTCAGCACGTCATCGACACGCTCACTCGCTAGCTTAATGCCTTCAGATTGCGCTTTTTCCATCAAATCAACCGTTAGAGCTTTCATTTCAGCTTTAAGCAAATCTGCGGGGCGACACGTGATCGCCTCTTTGCCATCAAGCACTTTCGCTTGTAGTTCGGAATTCACTGGTGCGGGAGCTACACCATACTCACCTTTTAGGACACCAGCGGTTTCTTTCGTGATGCTCTTGTAGCGTTCACCCGTTAATACGTTGATCACTGCTTGAGTACCAACGATCTGAGAAGTCGGTGTAACGAGAGGAATAAAACCTAGATCTTCACGTACGCGAGGGATCTCTTCTAATACTTCATCAATACGATCCGCTGCGCCTTGCTCTTTTAGCTGGCCTTCCATATTGGTCAGCATACCACCCGGAACTTGTGCAATCAGAATGCGAGAATCGACGCCTTTCAGCTGACCTTCCCATTTTGCATACTTCTTACGCACTTCACGGAAGTAAGCAGCAATCGGCTCGATTTGTTCAAGCTTAAGGTTAGTGTCGCGCTCAGTGCCTTGCAGCATCGCCACAACGGTTTCTGTTGGCGTATGGCCATAAGTACAACTCATCGAAGAGATTGCAGTATCAAGAATATCAATACCTGCCTCTACTGCTTTCACCGCTGTCGCCGTTGAAAGGCCAGTGGTTGCATGACAGTGAAGCGCCAATGGGACATCACACGAGGCTTTGATTCGAGTGATCAGTTCTTCCGCCTCATATGGCTTAAGCAGACCCGACATGTCTTTAATACATAAAGAGTGACAGCCTAGATCTTCCAAACGTTTTGCTAAATCTACCCAAGTATCTGCGTTGTGGACCGGGCTGGTAGTGTAAGACAACGTACCTTGCGCATGAGCGCCAACATCAACTGCGGCTTTCACTGCAGTTTGAAAATTACGTACGTCATTCATCGCATCAAAGATACGGAACACATCCATACCATTTGCGTGCGCACGCTCAACAAACTTCTCTACAACGTCATCAGCGTAATGGCGGTATCCCAGAAGGTTTTGACCACGAAGTAGCATTTGCATTGGCGTGTTCGGCATCGCTTTTTTCAGCTCACGCAAGCGTTCCCATGGGTCCTCCCCAAGGAAACGAATGCACGAGTCAAACGTCGCGCCCCCCCAGGTCTCTAGCGACCAATACCCTACCTTATCTAACTCTGCTGCAATAGGCAGCATATCTTCGATACGCATGCGTGTAGCAAACAATGATTGATGGGCGTCACGAAGGACCACATCCGTGATAGCTAGTGGTTTCGACATGCTCTTAAACTCCTTTTTAATCCTATATTTCGGCTACTTCGCGATAGAGGTGCGATGTTGATGAATCGCAGCTGAGATCGCCACCACGACTTGTGGACTAACAGCTGAAGAGGTTGATTGAACGTTGGTATTTATTTTTGGTGCTGCGATCGGCTCTGGCACTTCTTCTGGTACCAATTTGGACAGTAGCCGAACGAGATAAACTAAAATTGTGAGGAAAATAAATACGACCGCCATCCCTGTTAACATCAGAGTGGCCGCATCGACTAGCAGGCTTCCTATATTCGTCATGTTGCTTCCTTTCTTTGTCATCCTGACAATGCGCAGGACTCTTATCACGTCAAATCCCGACCGTTCGATTATCTCGATTGGTTAAATTTTGTCAATTTTGTTTAAGATAGGTTTTAAAAAACCTCAATAAATGACTATTTATTCACCAAACCGATCACAAAACGATAGAAACGACTCATCAACTAATGAGGTGTTCAACATATAAGCAGAATAAATCATAGGAGGCAGAAAAACTGCGATTGGGATTTAAAAACAAAGAATGTGTATGTTAAGGAAAGTAAAATCAAAACAGACTTCTAGCCAAAAAAAAACAAACTTTAAACAAATTATTAACACCAACAGAACAGATACATTTCTCTATCCTATCGCTATCAAGTGCACCTGTGGTCTAAATTGGTCTGATTTCCGAGACATGAGAGACAAACTAAACATGGAAATGACAAGATATGACTATTTAGTCACTGATGAACCTTCCAGATCACGCGCGCTTACTTTTATATCATTAATCAGCCAACCCTCCATTCATACGCACCATCTTTATGGCATCGTGACGAGAGTGCACATCGAGTTTCTTATATAATCGGTAGATGTGGCTCTTTACTGTGCTTTCGGATAAAAACAACTGAGATGCAATCTGTTGGTTTGAATTGCCATAAGCAAGCAACTCTAGGACTTGTCGTTCACGACTGGTCAACTCATCATACTCACACTCCATCACAACGTTAGAATGACGGTAGTTACTGATAAGCTTTTCCAAGTATCCTCTTGGCAACCAGAGTCCACCTTTAAAGATATAATCGACACTTTTACTAATGTGGGTCACGGCTGCACTACGCAGTAAAATGCCTTTCAGAAACTTCCAACGTAGCAACTTATTATCAACTTGGCTGTTTGGCACGTTATGAACCATCAACGGCCAACCAAGTAAATCAAAGTCAGGTAATACCCCTAAAGACTCAAGTTGCACCAAGTAATCGTAATCAATAAACACAAGATCAATATTAACAGTATGACTGCGAAATACTGCTTCTTGCGGCGAACAGATCATGACTTTCACGTGGCTAATTGTTGAAAGTTGACTCTCTATTAAACTGGTTTGAAGATTGCTCTCTGCAAGCAAGAGAAGATGTTTTATTCTCATTTATCCTCCATTTTACGACACCTTTACCACTCCCTACCTGTGCTGATTCCATGTACGTGGAACTACGAGTAATTGAAATATCGATAGCAAGAATATAGCAGTTCAGTCGGACTTTATGCCTAACAAGCTGTTGCCCCACATACACCAAAAGATTAGTCAAATTTCAGCGAGAAGCAGAGTGACTTCATACCCTACTATTTTAACTGGTTGTTCTTAAGTAAAGTTCTTATTTAAAACTCTCATGAACAACGATATTTCTTTCTGAAATGCCAATATTCCAAGTAACTTTCTGCATACTTTTTCAATCTTTTTTACCCTAAAATCTCATACTTGAAACACTCTCTCGCATACAACATCACCTAACTTGATGGTTATAAAACGCTTTCATTTCACTTAAAACGCCCCTTCTAAGACTTCGCTTATTACTAAGACCAATTTTCTCACCCTTGAGAATCTTACTCGTGATCTCTTACCTATACTTCCAGCGCTTCCAAGCCAAAAGAGGCAGCAAGAAGTTAACGTGCAGTCATTTTTTTAACAGGAACAAAGGTAATGGAGTGATCAATTATGACGCTTAACAAGACAGGGCTTGCTATCGCAATGTCTGCGATTTTATTGAGTGGTAACGCATTAGCTAATAATGGCATCGATGATGGCAAAAGTAATAATCAGTGGGACGACAGTGCCAACACACTTTCTGTCACTGATAGTATGAATGACAACAGTAACAATAGTGACAACAGTAATAGCAGCGACAACAGCGACAACAGCAACACACAGTCGTTGGGTCTTACTGATAGCAATAATGACAATAGCAACAACAGTACTAGCAATGCTAATGACAACAGCAATAGCAGCGACAACTCTAATGCGAGTACTAACTCGAGTTACAACGACAACAGTACTAGCAATGCGAATGATAACAGCACAAGTAATGCTAACGACAACTCTGATTCGAGTATGAACACTGCAAGCAGTTACAACGACAATAGCGCTACTGCGGCTAATGACAACAGTAACAGCAGTGATAACTCGAATGCGAGTACAAACTCAAGTTACAACAATAACAGTGACAATCGTAACCAAGCAGACTCACGAG